>JAUXJK010000005.1 GCA_030624785.1 Actinomycetes bacterium | reverse complement strand
GGTTATAGACCGATGACCCTGTCACGTCAGCTGGTTGCAGATCGGGAGTGCACTGAATTCGCGTCGCGCTGGCTCCGGCGATCGACTGGGCGATCGCCCGTGAGAGGACGGTCTTCGCGGTTCCCGGTACGTCGTCGAAGAGCACGTGTCCGCCCGCGGCTAGGGCGCAGATAACCAGTCGGACCTCGGTGCTCTTGCCTCGGATGACCGATTCGATATTCCCTGCGAGCCTTCGTGCGATCGCGCCTGCAAGCTCGGTGGGACCCTTCTCGATCCCGCGCGAGTTGTCTCGCTGCTGAGTTGCACGACGCAAATCGCCAGCCTGATCGTCGCTGACGGGCTTGGCCGTCGTCGGCGCACCAGGAGTCTTGGGCTCAGTCATCGAACCATCGATTATGACGGAGCCCAGGAAAAATCTCGCTAGTTCGCAGATCGCCTGGGCCAACGGCTGCCGTGGAAGCACCACGATTGGCGGAGCTCCATTGGGGATGTCCTAAGATCGCGGCGATGATCTGGAACGTGTACCTGGCCGGTGAGATTCACACCGATTGGCGGGAGCGGATCGCCGAGGGCGTCGAGAAAGCAGGGCTAGGTGTGAAACTCACGGGCCCGATCACCGACCACTCGGCGAGCGACGACTGCGGCGTTGCGATCCTCGGCGAAGAGGACAACGCGTTCTGGAAGGACAACAGGGGCGCCGGCGTCAATGCGATCCGCACACGGACGCTCATCACTAAGGCCGACGTCGTCGTCGTCCGTTTCGGCGACAAGTACCGGCAGTGGAACGCCGCATTCGATGCTGGTTATGCCGCCGCCCTGAGCAAGCCGCTCATCACTGTTCATGACGCGTCGCTCGCACACGCTCTGAAGGAAGTCGATCGCGCCGCCCTCGCCGTCGCCGAGCGCCCCGAGCAGGTCGTCGAGATTCTGCGATACGTGATCGACTAGCGCGTCGGGCTAGCCCGAGGTGAACTAGGCCGCAGCGGTCGAACCTGAGCCGGACGACTTTGCGTCCGCGACGGCACCGAGGTAGTCGAGGGTCTCAGCGAGCGAGACAACGTCTCCGTACTTGGCGTCGATGTCGTAGAGGTTCGCCTCATGCGCGTCTGGGTTCCTGTCTCCAACAGCCTCTCGCGGCACCACAGGTCGAAACGCATGCTGGATCGCGTCAACCGCCGTAGCTCGCACGCAGCCCGACGTGGACGCTCCAGTTACGACCAACGTGTCGACATCATGAGCGGTCAGCAATGCCTGAAGCGGGGTGCCGAAGAAGGATGACGCAAAAAGCTTCTTGAGCACTGGCTCGCCCGGTCCCGGCGCGATGCGCGGATCGATCTCGACCCACCGCGATCCCGCGGCGAGCGTTGTCAGAACGGGGATCTTGTCGATAAACGCCTTCGCAGCTACCTGATCGCCCTCGCTGTACTCAACCGTCGTATAGACGATTGGGATCTTCGCCGCGCGGCTCGCGGTCAGCAACTCACCAATCGCCCCGACAACATCCTCGAGGTCGCACACGAGTGGCGACGCAGGATCGGTGAAGCCAACGTTGACGTCGATAATGATCAGCGCTGGTCGGGCTCCAAACCCTGCCTTGCCGTGAAAACCGTCGAACTGCATGGTCCCTCCGCTCGCCGAAACGTACTAGGGGCGGGGATCGCTCCCCGCCCCTAAACCTAACGTGGCTTCTCGTGTGGCGACGCGATCAGGCGTGATGATCTGCCCTGCGCCGCGTGGCGCTCAACTCAGGAAGGCGCCGGGATGCTGTCTCCGTCGCGAACGCGATTCAGCGCATCATCGCCATCCTCGAGCGGCGACCAACGAAGCGGCGTTGCCGGAGTTGGCGGCTCGAGACCGGTCTCCGCCTTGCAATTCGCGAGTACATCCTCGAGCGAGGGGCCGAAGTCGAACGACTGCGCCGGCCCACGCACCTCGAGCTGGCGGGCACGCTCAGCCTCCGTCGCGGCGACATCGGCCTTTCCGTCGGCATTGAGGACAACGCCGTACCCCTCCTTGGCGAAGTCGCTGCTCACGAGTCCGTAGGAGACGTCGCGCTCGACCGCATCATTTGGCCGCTCAAGCCGGTCTTTCCAGCCACCACCGCCTGCGGTTCGATACACCAACATGTCACCGGGCTTGACCTCGACCTGATCGATCTTCGAGGGCAGGATCTCCTCGGTGCCGTCCGCCCGGACGAGCAGCTTCGACGATCGACCGCCTGGCCAACCTCCGAGCGCCGCCCATGGACGAGTGAGCCAGCGATCGTCATGGATCGAGACCTCGCCTGGCTCCAGGTAGATGTAGCGCTTCTCGACTCCGTTGCCGCCTCGATGGAAGCCAGGGCCGCCGGAGTCCTTGACCGTCGTGTACCCGTCGACTCGCACCGGATAGTACGACTCGAGGTACTCGGTTGGAATGTTCTCAAAGAGCGGCCACCACGAGTGACCGTCCATACCGTCGCCCACTGGACGTCCCGGAATTCCACCGTACAAGATCTCCATGGAGTAGAAGAACTCGCCGTTGTCGTCCCAACCCGAATAGAGCATGTACGGGCTCGTGCCGTAGCCGGCGGCCGTGTTGAGCTCCGGCGCCTGCTTGGTGAGCGCGCCACCGAGCACGTCGAACAGGCGCGCGAGGGCGTGCGTGCGGCACCCGAGCGCGGCGGGGTATCGAGGTCTGAGCATGCTCCCTTCGGGCATGACCACGTGAAGCAGTGGGTAGAAGCCGTCGTTGAAGAGGATTTGGGGGTCGTTGACCATGATCAGGTACACCCCGATGAACATCTTGAACATGCCCTCGGAGAGGTAGAAGTTGATCGGGCCGAGCGACTGCGGATCTGTCCCTGACCAGTCGAAGAAGGCGTGATCTCCTTCACGCCAGATCGTGAGTTTCATCTTGAACGGGCCGTTGCCGAGACCGTCGTCGTCGATGTAGTCCTCGAACGTCTCGGGCTCCTCCGGAATCGCCGCGCGAATGAGGACCTTCATGGCCTCATACGTGCGATCGAGCAGCTTCTGAAGCGTTGCGAGGTAGACGTCCTGGCCAAACCGCTCGCACAGCTCGATGACCCGCTTCTCTCCGGCTCGACAGCCGGCGATGATCGCGAACAGGTCAGCCCGGTTCATCTCGGGCAGTCGCATGTTGTTGAGGATCAGGTCGAGGACCGGCTGCTGTACCTCACCGCGCTCGACGACCTTGATCGGCGGGATGATCAGACCTTCCTCGAAGATCGTCTTCGCGGCCGTCGGCAGAGAGCCGGGCAGCGGCCCGCCGCAGTCCATCTGATGCCCGAACTGTGACGCCCAACCGACGAGTTCCTCGCCGTTGAAGATCGGGACGAGGACGAGCCAGTCATTCGTGTGCGAGATCGAAGCCGAGCACTTGAACGGATCAGACGTGAGGATCACGTCTCCCGGGTAGATGCCCTGCTCCCACTCGTCCATCATCTCGTTGATGTACGCGCCGAACTGACCGACGACCATGCGACCCTGAGGGTCGGTGATCATCGGGAACTCGTCGTGCTGCTCCCTGATCACAGGGCTCATTGCCGAGCGAAACAGCACCGCGTCCATCTCGTAGCGAGCGCTCTTGAGTGCGCCTTCGATGATGTCGACGGTTATGGGGTCGACATCGATGTTGGGGATCTCGGCGATCCTTGGCTTGTCGATAGTGGTTGCCATTCTCTCGCCCTCCCTAGCTCTTACGGTCGATAAGGATGTTGAACGTTGCGTCCACGCTCGCTACGTAGCCGGGCAGGACGACCGTCGTCGAGTCGAACTCGGTGACGATTGCCGGGCCATCGAACGTGGCACCCGGCTGCAGCTTCGCACGGTCGTAGATCTTGGCCGGAATCTTCTGGCCTTCGACCACGATGTCGTGTTCTTCAACGACTGCACCGGAAGCATCTGCGCCGCCGATCTCACCAGACGGCAGGTCAGGCTTTGGAACCGTACCCGCTCCGACCGACCGGAGGTTGACGATCTCGCACGCCGTGTCCGGCATCCGGAATCCGTAGAGCTGCTCATGTAGCTGATTGAATCGCTCTTCGAGATCACCCAGACCGCTGGCGCGAACGTTGGCTGGATCGACAGGAACCGGAATCTCATAACCCTGCCGGTGGTAGCGCATGTCGGCGACGAAGCTAACCGACCGAACTTCCTCGGCAATCCCTTCACCGTCAAGCCACTCGGTGGCACGGCCACCAAGCGTGTCGAGAATGTCGGCAACGTTGCTGGAATCGGCCTCGTCTAGCACGCTGATGAGCGTCTGCGCGAACTCGTCTCGAAAGTCGGCAACCAGATCGCCGATGGCACAGAGAAGACCTGGCGCCGGCGGCACGACTACGGGGAACGAACCCATGAGCTCAGCCATCGCGTTGGCGTGCAGTGGTCCTGCGCCGCCGTACGCGACGAGTGCAAAATCGCGCGGATCGTGACCACGCTGAACCGAAACGACGCGAAGAGCACCCGCCATGTTCTCGTTGACGATCTTGATCATTCCCTCGGCCGCTTCCTCCACGGAGTCAAGTCCCATGGCGTCTGCGATCTTCTGTACCGCAGCGTGCGCGGCCGCGACATCGAGTTGCATCTCGCCACCAAGAAGCTCCGGCGGCAGGTAGCCAAGCACAACGTTGGCATCGGTGACCGTTGGCTCCTCACCACCGCGGCCGTATGCGGCTGGCCCCGGTACAGCACCTGCGGACTGCGGCCCAACTCGCAGGGCCCTGGTGAGCTCAGGCACGTGAGCGACCGATCCGCCACCCGCGCCTACGGTGTGCACGCTGACGGACGGAATCTTGATGCGGAACTGGCCGATCGAGGTGTCACGACCGATCGTTGGCTCGCCGTTCTCGCATAGCGCGACGTCAGTCGAGGTGCCACCCATGTCAAACGTCAGGATGTTCTCGAAACCACCCTTGCCTGCAACATAGAGCGCGCCTGCGACGCCACCGGACGGGCCTGAGAGAACCCCGTAGATCGGATTGCGCGCAGCCTCGCGCGCGGTCATCAGACCGGCGTCCGAGCGCAGAATGTTGACCTCTGCAGTCGCTCCGATCTCCTTCAACGAAGCCTGAAGCTGCTCGACATACGTCGCAACGCGCGGACGCACATAGGAGTTCATACACGCCGTCAGCGTTCGCTCGTACTCGCGGAACTCTGGCAGCACGTGAGCCGAAAGTGTCACGGGAAAGCCGGGATAGAGCCGCTCGACAATTTCGCCGATCTGCTCTTCATGTGCTGGGTTGACGTACGAGTTGATCAGGCCGACTGTGAGCGACTCGATGCCCGAATCGATCAGGTCCTTGACGATTCCTTCAACCTGCTCGACGTCGACGGCAGTAATGACGTTGCCTCGAGCGTCCAAACGCTCGACGGCCTCGCGGGTATCAGACAGCAGCGCTGGCGGATCTGGCTTGACCATGATGACCCAGCCAGCGAGAGGTCCAGGCGTTTGTGAACGAGCGAGATGAAGAATCTGATGGAAGCCCTCGGTCGTGATCAGGCCGACACGCGCACCCTTCCCTTCGAGTACTGCGTTGGTTGCAACGGTCGTGCCGTGCAGGATGTTCTGTATCTCACCGACCTCGACGTCGGCTTCCTCACAGATGCGCTTCACACCGGTGAGCACGCCCTCTGAGGGGTCGGCCGGCGTTGACGGTGTCTTCACGCTAAACCGTTGCCCGTCGGTATCACTGACGAGAAACAGGTCGGTGAAAGTACCCCCGACGTCGACTCCGAGCCTATAAGCCATCGAATCCTCCTCTTGTACATACATCGCGCCATGCGGGACGCTTCGCGGCATGAATAGCACTGTATGCAATGTGCCGGTTTCGCAGCGGCACAAGCGCTTGAGCGCGGGTCGCTATGACGCCTCAGGGCCTTGCCGAACAGGGGTTACAGGGCGTGGCGAAGCCTCGCCGAGTCGATACGAGCGAGCTGGGTCGACGACCCTCGCGATGGTTTGACGACGGCGAGCATCGTGACGTAGGCTCGAGCCGACGACCTGTCCAGAAGGGACTGCAATGCGGATCTTGATCACGGGCCGGGTTCGGCTCGGCGACAGGCCAGTAGCGAAGGTGTGGCTCGACCAGCCAACGCTCCTCTGCACCTCACATCTGCGTGCGAGCGGCGCCCTTGGCGCTAATCGAGCGCTCTGATGGCGACCGACCTACCGCCACAGGACAGCCCTCGCATTAGAGAGGGCCACAGCGGGGGCACTGGCAGGCCCACGATCTCGGTCGTCGAGGTGCTGAAGGAGACATGGAACGTGTACACGGGCTCACTCGGCCGGTTCTTCCTCATGGCCGCCATCGTGTTCGGATCGCTCTCCGCACTTCAATACCTCACCCAGAAGAGCGGCGAGTTCGGAGTGCTCGCGCTATTCATGGTCGCAACCGTCGTGGGCGTTTTTTGGCTGCAGGGGGCGTTCGTCGTCGCAGTAGATCATGCTCGCCGACGCGCTCCAATGCCCTCGATCTTCGACCTGTTCAAGCGAGTCGTGCCCCAGCTGTGGCCGCTCGTTGGCGCGGGGCTTGTCGTGCTCATCAGCGTGATGGTTGGCCTGGCATTGCTCGTCATTCCTGGCCTGGCACTTCTGACGATCTGGTCGATGACCGCTCCGGCCATCGTTCTCGAAGGGAAGTCTGTCCGCGACTCGCTGTCACGCAGCTGGCATCTCGTACAGGGAGATTCGCTGCGTGTCTTCGCGGTCATCGTGATCACGTTCGCTATCGCGACAGCCTTTTCAGGCGTCGTAACAGGCATCCTTCAACCGCTGCCGTCAGGCGTGCGCTTCTACATCGTGAGCGTCGTCGCGAGCGCGATTGCCGCGCCCTTCGTAACGATCGCCTGGGTCGTCACCTACTTCGAACTCAAATTCAACAAGGAGTTCGTCAGACGACGCTAGTGCTCGAGAGCGAGCGTGTCGATGCGGCTCGGATTCGCACGCTCGTACTCGGTAATTGCCGCCTCGTGTTTCAGCGTCAGGGCAATGTCGTCGAGCCCGTTGAGAATGCAGTTCCTGCGAAAAGCGTCGAACTCGAACTCGACGGTCGAACCATCAGCGCCGGTGATCGTCAGCGCCTCGAGATCGACAGTCATCTCCGAGCCGTTCTCGGTATCAACCGCGTCCATTAGCGCTCGGACACGCTCCTCTGGAAGCTCGACAGGCACCAGTCCGACCTTCATGCAGTTGGACCGAAAGATGTCGGCAAACGATGGGGCGATCACCACGTCGAATCCGTATCCCTGGATCGCCCACGGCGCGTGCTCGCGAGACGAGCCGCACCCAAAGTTGCGGCCAGCCATCAGGATCTTCGCGTCGGCGAATGCCGGATTGTTCAGCTCGAAGTCGGGTCTTGGATTGCCGTCCTGGTCAAGTCGCCAATCCCAGAACAGGAACTCGCCCCACCCTGTGCGCTCAATGCGCTTGAGGAACTGCTTCGGAATCACCTGATCGGTGTCGATGTCAGGCCGATCGATTACGGCAACACGACCCGTTGTACGAGTAAATGCCTCCATCACTCCCCCTAGCCGACCGGCTCGTAGGACAACTCGCGAACGTCCACGAAGTGCCCGGCGACCGCAGCAGCGGCTGCCATCTCGGGGCTGACCAGGTGTGTCCTGCCGCCCCGGCCCTGACGCCCTTCGAAGTTGCGGTTCGAGGTCGAAGCGCTGCGCTCTCCGGGCTGCAAGATGTCCGGATTCATGCCCAGGCACATCGAGCAACCCGCCTCACGCCACTCGAATCCCGCCTCGGTGAACAGCTTGTCGAGACCCTCGGACTCAGCCTGGAGCTTGATGGGAACCGACCCGGGAACGACCATTGCGTGGACGCCGTCCGACACCTTGTGGCCCTTCACGACACTAGCCGCGGCCCGAAGATCCTCGATCCGGGAGTTGGTGCACGAACCGATAAACACCCGGTCGATCTCGATATCCCGAACGGCCATTCCAGCCTGGAGGCCCATGTACTCGAGCGCGCGCTCGAGGCTCTGACGCTCCTCATCATCGGTGATGTCAGCTGGGTCTGGAACGTTCGCCGTCACCGGAGCGACCATGCCTGGGTTGGTTCCCCAGGTGACCTGCGGCACGAGGTCGTCGACGTTGACGACTACCTCGGTCGCGAACTCGGCTCCATCGTCGGTTCGCAGCTGACGCCACTCGTCCAGCGCAGCCTCCCATTCGGCTCCCTGTGGGGAAGCCGGACGGTTCTCGAGGTACGCGAACGTCGTGTCATCGGGCGCGATCATGCCGGCACGCGCCCCTGCCTCGATCGACATGTTGCAGACGGTCATACGCTGCTCCATCGTGAACGCCTCGATCGCATCGCCCGTGTACTCGATGACATGGCCGACGCCACCTGCGACGCCGATCTGACCGATTGCTCCAAGAATGCAGTCCTTTGCGGTAATTCCAGGCGGCAGCGTGCCCTCAAAGTGCATGCGCATCGTCTTGGGTCGACGTTGCTGCAGGCACTGTGTGGCCATCACGTGCTCGACCTCGGACGTTCCTATGCCGAAAGCGAGCGCTCCGAATGCGCCGTGCGTCGAGGTGTGGCTGTCACCACACACGATCGTGATTCCAGGTCGGGTGAGGCCAAGCTCGGGGCCGATCACATGAACGATGCCTTCGCGACCCGAACCCGTCGCATAGAGCGGAACGCCAAACGCCGGGCAGTTGGCAGCGAGAGCATCAAGCTGTGTCTTGGCGAGCGGATCGGTGACGGGCCCACCATCCGTCGGCACGTTGTGGTCCATCGTTGCGATCGAGCGATCTGGCCGGCGAAGCTTCCGACCGGCAAGACGTAGGCCCTCGTATGCCTGCGGCGAGGTCACCTCGTGCAGCAGATGAAGATCGATGTAGATAAGCGCGGGCTCACCGGGCTCTTCGCGGACGACGTGGCGCTCCCACACGCGGTCGAATAACGTCTGCGCCATGGAAATCTTCCTCCTCTTCGAGTGGCCACTGTACCAGCGTGCTTAGCCCATCAACAGGGAGTGTCGCACGCGAAATCTCGCCGCCTGGGGAAGCGACGAGCGTGGTCGTCGTCGACTGCGGCGACGACGACGAGCGGCGTCTGCTCTCGCTATCCGAGGCGACGCCAACTCAAGTTTTCCGCGGATCTCCCACGGACGTGGACGAGCTCGTTCGTCGCGCCGACGGCGCCGATGTACTCGTCACGCTCTACACCTATACGCAGATCGGCGCCGCTGTCCTCGAGCGCTTGCCGAGGGTGAAACTTGTTGCGACACGCACGGCAGGATTCAGCCATATCGACGTCGAATGCGCGGCTCGACTCGGGGTGCGGGTCGCGGTCGTTCCGTCTGCGGCGACCCGCTCGGTTGCCGAGTATGTGTTCGGAGCGTTTCTGGCCGCTCAGCGCGGCCTGTTCGCCGCCCGCGACGCGACGAGAGCAGGCAGCTGGGCGTATCAATCGCATCAGGGGTTCGAACTCGCCGGCTCGACCCTTGGTGTCGTCGGGCTCGGAGCAATTGGCACGCAGGTTGCCGGGATCGGACGCGCACTGGGGATGCATGTTCTTGGCTGGACGCGGCGCACGCGCGAGGTCGACGGTGTCGATATGGTCGAACTCGATGCTCTCCTGCGGCAAGCAGATGTCGTATCTCTGAGCGTGGCGCTCAACGACGAGACTCGCGGGCTACTGGGTCGGCGCGAGCTCGCATTGATGAAACCGAGCGCCTGGCTCGTGAACGCCGCTCGCGGCGGCATTGTCGACGAAGATGCGCTCGTGCAACGACTTCGAGCCGGGACAATTGCAGGGGCGATTCTCGATGTTCTTGACGGCGAGCCTCCCTCTGCTGAGCGCCTGGCCGAGCTGAAAGACGTCCCGAATCTTCTTGTCACGCCACACATCGCCTGGCACACTGAGGCCGCGTTGAGGCGTCAATTCGATGAGACTACGCAGAATGTCCTCGCTTTTCTGCGAGGAGAGGAACGAAACCTGATCCCGTTGCCCCCCGTCACTCCCGCCGATGTCTGAGATTGACCTCGTAGTCAAGGGTGGCGAGGTGCTTCTGAGCGATGGGCAGCTTACGGTCGCGAACGTCGGCATCTCGGAAGGCCGCATCGCAAGCATCTCGACAGACGAGATCGTGGGCAAAGAGACCATCGACGTCGCGGGTCTGACGGTGCTTCCAGGACTCGTCGACGAGCACTTCCATGTATTCCGCAACTACGGCTGGGAGACGTACGAGGGCGCGACGCGCGCCGCGGCAAAGGGCGGCATCACGACGGTGGTCGACATGCCCCTCGACAACCCACCGGTCTTGACCGCGTCTGCCTTGCGCGAGAAGCTCGCGGCGATCGAGCATTCCTGCCACGTCGACTACGCCCTGTTCGCCGGCGACCCCGATGCGGCGATCGACGAACTCGACGCGATGGCAGATGTCGGAGCCAGCGCGCTGAAGGTGTTCACCGGAGGCGTCGCGCCGCCGGGGATGTATCCCGGGGCCGACACGGGAGGCATGCTGCAGCTGTTTCGCCGCTGCGGCGATCTGGGCCTCGTCGCCGTCGCACACTGCGAGAACGCCGAGATCGTTGATGTCGAGACCGCCCGCCTCCAGGCAGCCGGTCGTAACGACGTCGCGGCCTGGGACGAAGCGCGACCCTGGTATAGCGAGGTTGAAGCCGTCGTGCGCGTCGCCATGCTGAGCGAAGTGACTGGCGCTCGCACGGTGATCGCTCACGTCTCATCGCATCAGTCGGTGGATGCCGTGACGGCAGCTCGAGCACGTGGGGCAGACGTCTGGGTCGAAACCTGTCCCCACTACCTGTGCCTGACCACCGAGGACATGGCCGGTGACGGTCGCATGAAGTGGAACCCGCCGAGCAGGGATCGAGCGTCGGTCGAGCGACTGTGGCAACAGGTTGCACAACGCGAAGTGCACACGGTTGGGTCTGATCACGCACCTCTTCCGAAGGATCCCGGTGCTGACATCTGGTCACAGCTTCCAGGCGCCGGCAATGGCCTCGAACCGATGCTTCCGCTCATCGCAACGGAGACGCTCCGACGCGGTCTCGGCCTTGCACGCGCGGTCGAGCTGCTCTCAACCACTCCGGCACGACTCTTCGGCCTGCATCCGCAAAAGGGATCGCTCGCACCCGGCGCCGACGCTGACATCGTGATCGTCGACACGCAAACCAGTCGGACACTCGATGCGCGTGAGCTGGAGTATCACGACCAGGAGAAATGGTCTCCATTCGACGGACGAAAGGTCGACGTTTGGCCCGTGTACACGCTGCTGCGAGGACAGACGGTCTTTGCAGAGGGCGAGGTGTTGGGCGCGCCAGGCGACGGCCGGTTCCTCCCTGGAAACCGGGCCGAGCAGTGCAGTTGACGCCGCGGGAGATCGAGCGATTGCATATCTTCACCGCCGCCGAGCTGGCACGTCGACGTCTGCGAGACGGCGTTGCACTCTCGCACCCGGAAGCCGTGGCGTTGGCGAGCGACGAGGTCATGGAGGCGGCGCGCAGAGGCGCTGACTTCGAGACGGCCCGCCAGTCGGTACATGGGATGTTCGCCCCGGGACAACTCCTGGAGGCCGTGCCGGCGCTACTCGAAGCACCGCATCAGGTCGAGGCGCTCTTCGGCGACGGCTCGAGACTCGTGCCGCTCGAGAACCTCGTGAGCCCTTGAGACCCGGAGAGCTCGTTGCCGGCTCTGGCCCCGTACCGGCGGCGTCACCTTCACGGCGAGAGCGACTGCCGGTTCGCAACAACGGACGTTTCGTGGCCTACCTCGGCTCTCACTTCGACCTCTCGCGCGCGAGCGCAGCACTCGAGTTCGACCGCCGAGCGGCAATGGGAGCGCGCATCGACCAACCGTCCGGCGCAACCATTCGCATCGCCGCAGGAGAAACGATCGAGCTCGACCTGATCTGGGACTGAGCCGGTGGATAGAGAGACATACGCGTCGCTCTATGGACCGACAACAGGCGATCGCTTGCGGCTTGGCGACACGGATCTATGGCTCGAAGTCGAAGCTGACGATACGGCGCCAGGATGGGAGCCGCTGATCGGCTTCGCGAAGACGGTTCGTCCCGGCCAGTTGATGAGTAGGGACATCGGCCCGGACGCCGCTCTCGACATTGTGATCACCAACGTCGTGCTCGCCGACCCAGTTCTCGGCATTCGGAAGACCTCGATCGGCATCCGCGACGGTCGCGTGGTCGCCGTCGGACGCGCCGGTGACCCCGAGCGTGTCCCGGATGTCGCCGTCCCGATCTCGCCCTGGACGGGTGTCGTCCCGGGAGAGGGTCTCATTGCCACGCCAGGGGCGATCGATGCTCACGTTCACCTACTTGGCCCTCAGATCGTTCCGGCAGCGCTCGCGAGCGGAGTCACAACGGTCGTCGCCATGGGCTACGGAGGCGCTTTCGACCTCGGCATCGGACCCAGGACTAACTTCAAGCGCCTCCTGGCGGCGTGGGAGAACGTCCCACTCAATCTGCTTCCACTCGCACGCGCCAGCACGAGCGATGTCGGTCAACTTGAAGCTGCGCTTGCGTGGGGCGCGGGCGGCTTCAAGGTCCACGAGGATGTAGGCGCAGAGCCCGCGATCGTCGATGCAGCACTACGCGCGGCCGATGCGGGCGACGTCCAGGTGGCGATGCACCTCGACGGAATCGGGGAATCGGCAACGCTCGAGGAGACGCTCGCCACCGTCGACGGCCGCAGCGTTCACCTCTTCCATATCGAAGGCTGCGGCGGCGGCCCGGTCAATCTCCTCGAAGCCATCTCGCACGACAACGTGCTTCCATCTTCGACCAACCCGACGATTCCATTCGGCGTCGGTGCCGCCGCGGAGCATCAGGTGATGATCGAAACCGTGCATCGCCTGCATCCTGCCTTCGACAACGACCGACTCGCCGCCACCGGACGGATCCGCCCATGGACGATGGCGGCCGAGAGTGTTCTCCATGACCTTGGCGCGATCAGCATGACGAGCTCCGATTCGATGGGCATGGGTCGAATCGGCGAGACGACGCGGCGGACGTGGCAACTCGCTCATGTGATGAAACAGAGCGGGCAGAACCCGGCCGCGACCGAGATAGCCAACGACAACGAGCGCATCCTCCGATACCTGGCCAAGCTCACCATCAATCCAGCCGTGACGCACGGAATCGGCGACCAGGTGGGCAGCATCGAGCCGGGAAAGCTCGCCGACATCGTGCTGTGGCGCCCCGGCTTCTTTGGCGTCAAGCCGCAACTCGTGCTCAAGGCCGGCTTCGCCGCGTGGGGCCCGCTCGGCTCGGGAAGCGCGTCAACCCGCAGTGGCGAGCCGGTGGTACACGGGGGCTTCTGGGGCGCTCACGGCTCGGCCCCGGCGAAGTTGGCGACGATCTTTGCCAGCAAGGCCGGTCAGGCGGCCCTCTGCGAGATCTGGCCCGGTTCGGTCGGCTGCGTTCGGGGATGCCGCAGTCTCACCAAGCAGGACATGCTCCGAAATGGGGCAACCCCCAGCGTCGAAGTCGACGCCGAGAAGTGCCAGGTTCGCGTTGACGGTGCCGCGGTTGAGCTCGACCCTGTGGCCGAGGTCCCGCTCAACCGCGCATACCTCCTCTCCTAGATCGCCGTAGGATCTCGACCATGAGCGGCGAGCCAACGGAAGATGCACTCCGGCCCAACGACCCACGCGTGTCGAGCGCCGGCGCAGAAACGCTCGAGCGCATGCGGGCGTTCATGTCCGATGTGGCGCTTCCGCGAGCTGCCGCATTCGAGCAGGAGCATCCCGACTCGGCATTCGCACTCGAACCAGACGGGCGACTCGCAGAGCCCGTCTATGCCCTCAAGCTCGAAATGCAACAGCTGTCGGCCAATGCGGGCCTCTACTGCCCGCACCTGCCAGCTCCAGACGGGCTCGGGCTCGGCTTCATCGACTGCATGCACCTTCACGAGGAGGTGTTTCGACACGGGCTACGCGGCCAGCAATGGGCGCTAGCGTGGACTGAAGGACCAAGCCCGCTCGTACGCCACTGGAGTCCCGATGCACGGGAGCGCGTGCTTTCCGACTTTCTCGGCGGTCGCGAAGCCGTGTGTTTCGCCCTCACCGAACCGGATGTCGGCTCCGATTTTCCGGCACTCCAGACAACCGCTCGTGCCGACGGATCGGGTTGGCGGTTGAGCGGCGAAAAACATCTGATCACCGGCGCGCCTCAGGCAGGTTTCGCCCAGGTCTTCGCGCGCATCGAAGGCGCCGCCCGTAGCGAGTTGACCTGCTTCCTCGTGCCGCTCGATGCCGCCGGGGTCGAACGCGGCCCGGTGCAGCAGACGATCATGGCCGACGGGCAAACGAGCGGCTTCTCCCTCCACGATGCATACGTCGACAAGGGCTCGCTGATCGGGCGAAAGGGCGAAGCCCAGTCGCTTGCCTTCGAGTGGATCAACTGGGCACGCACGCGACGTGGCGGGATGGCCGCCGGGTTGGGGCGCCACTGTGTCGACGCGACCGTCGACTACGCGCACGATCGAGAGGCCTACGGCCGACCAATTGTTGAGCTCGGGGCGGTCAGCGCGCTGCTAGCGGACATGGTCATCGACCTGGAGGCCCTGCGAGCGCTGTCACTCGAGCTTCTGGGGCGTCTGGACGCACGCGGCACGGCTCTGAGCGCCGCTGTCTCTGCTGCGGATCGTCGGGACATCTCGATCCTCAAGAGCTACTGCGACGACGCGCTCTATCGCATCGCTGATCGCGCAATTCAGGTGCACGGCGGGCGAGGCGTGCTCACGACGACAGGGCTCGAGAAGATCTTCCGGGTGGCGCGTAACCTGAAGATCCCGGCGGGAACAGCCGAAGTGCAGCGGGCGATCATAGCGCGCTCGCTCGAGTCGACGCGTAGTGACCGCCTCTGAGCCCGATCCGCAAAACGATGCCGGCCAGGGCGACAAGCCCCGCCGTCAGAGCCCAGAACGGCACCCAAGAACCACTCAGATCAACCAGGAGCCCGAGCAGTGGTGGCATGACAACTGAGCCCGCAAAAATGAACACGAGCGCGTTGGCCGACGCTCGACCCAGGCCAGCGGCTCCAGCGCGATCGGCTATAAGCGCGTAGTACGCACCGTTCCAGCCGACGATGGAGACGCCGGCTAGCGCGAGGATGAACCACAGCCCCGGCCCTTGTATCCCGCCACCGAGCGCGGCAAGGCAGGCCACCGATGTGGCCGTGAGCACACTCAAGATTGCAAGCCGACGTCCGGGAAGATCGCTCAACCATCCCCAGAGAAGCCGCGCGGCGGCGCCAAGGCCCTGCGCGAGGGCGAGACCAAGGCCAGCCGCCGCCAGACTGAAGGCTCGTTCCTCGGTGAGGAACAACGAGAGGTGAGCGAACATGCTCCACTGCGTCCCCGACATCACGAACCCAAATGTGCCGAGCGCGGCGAGCTCACGACGCGTAAGAGGCGGACGTTCCTCATGGCACCCGTCCCCGTCCTTGCGAGCTGCGATCCTCACGCCGCGCATCAAGGGCGTCGCGAGCGCGACGACAAGGCATGAACCGGCGGCTGCTGCCAATGCCCAGCGCCAACCGGCCAGCAAGGCGATCGGCGGAAGTGCGACGCCCGCGAGCAAGCCGCCAAGTGGCACGCCAGACTGTTTTACGCTCAGGAAGAACCCGAGCCGACCGCTCATCTGCCCGGCAACCGCCACGTTGGTCGGCGGGTTGACGCCGCCATACATGACGCCGCCGATCGCGATGGCCACCAGGAACAAGATCGCCGTGGGCGCAATCGCAGCGAACAACATCGCGATCCCGAACATGCCGAGCGACCAGCCGAGCACGGCCGCCGGGCCGATGCGATCCGTAAGTCGCCCAGCCGGGTTCGAGGTGAGCGCACCGCCCATGAAGACGAGCGCGACAAGGAAGCCGACCTCAGCCTTCGAGAAATCGAACTCAATCTGAAGCTCGGGCGCCAGGACCCCGAACGCGACGATCGCAAATGTGGCGCTGGTCAGCGAGCCAAGCGACAGACCAACAACGACGAGGCCGCTGGGTCGTCGACCCGGGCGGCCCCGCCTTGTCGGAAGGACTGGCGTCGTTATTAGCCCTCGCGCGGCGCCGACTTGCCCTGATCGAGCACGACGTTCTTGATTGCGCCCTGCAGGGCATATGAGTGGGTGTCCTCGAGCTCGAGTAGCGCCTGAATCTCACGTGCCGCATCAACAACGCGCATCGTGTCGAGATCGGTTTCCACGCCACATTCGTTGAACATGTGGACGAGATCTTCAGTGGCCACATTTCCGTACGGCGCCATGCCGTATGGCATCCGGATGCCGCCGCCGATCCCGCAGATCGATCCTTCGAAGAACTGGGTGCCAGCCTGCGCCGCAGCCAGAGCCGTGGCAAGAGCCATCCCGTTGGTGTTGTGCAGGTGAATCCCCAACACGAGCTCCGGCCAGCGATCCTTGATCTGCGCCGATAGGTCGTAGGCGGCCTTCGGGGCATCGAGACCGACGGAAACGGCCAGGTAGACCGACTCGACGCCCTCGGGCACGAGACGCTCGATGATGCCCATTATGCGCTCGGGGGGCGTATCGCCCTCATATGGACAGAACATTGCGCAGCCGATTGCGACAACCATCGGTATGCCGGAATCGCGTGCTAGCCCGGTCATCTTGACGAGCTCGTCGACGTTCTGGTCGACAGTCATCTTGGCGTTCTTGAGGTTGTAGGTGTCGCTGGCAACCACGAGGCCAAGCATCTCGTCGACCTTGACATCGATCGCTCGCTGCGTTCCCTTCGTGTTAGGAACAAGTGCTCGATAGGTCACACCCGGACGCCGCTCGAGGCGCTCGAAGATCTCGGTACCGTCGGCGAGCTGAGGAATCACATCAGGCCGAACCATGCCGGTTACTTCGATGCGCTTGAACCCGGCGTCGGCAAGGATGTCAAGCATCTTCAGTTTGGTCTCGACCGAGTAGTGACGCTCCTGACTTTGCAAGCCATCTCGCGGAGCGACCTCGACGACCTCGACACGTTCGGGCAGATTCATTCGGCGTGCTCTCCTCTCATTGAGCGAGGAATGTCCTCGCTCTCTTTTCGTCTCTTGCTGGCTCTAGGCCTCGACGAGAGGGCTGCCAGTCGCGATCCCAAGGGCCGCTGACAGCTGCTCGATCGCGGCATCTGTTGATGTAATCGTGCCGTAGAGACGCTGCAGCACGGTGATCGCTGCTTCGTGCATCTCCGGGCTGTCGGCACCACAAGCGTCCTCGACCGTAAAGCAGTGGTAGCCGTAGCTCGCTGCATCGCGCTGCGTGTGTTCGACACACATGTTCGTTGAGACACCGGTGAACAGAAGCGAGTCGACACCGTACGCTCGCGACAGCACGATGTCGATCGGTGTCGACGTAAATGCACTTGGCGTGATCTTGTTGAACACCCGCTCCGTCGGCCGCGGCTTGAGCTCATCAATGATCTCGTGCTCGCGCTCTCCTTCGCGGTTCTTGGTCGCTTCGCACAGTGACCTCATCTGTCCAGTGAGATCTGAGTAGTCCTCGACTTCTGACCCATAGGTGAGAAAGACACGTCGCAGGTCGTTGGTGCGAAAAAAGTCGAGAAGCCGCAGCGTGTTCGGCACGACCTTCTCAGTGATTCGGGCATAGCGATAGTCGGCCTCGTGAAGACGTCCTTGCTGATTGAGCAGAGCGCCGAGCCCCGTTTCAGGATTGCCCGTCGCGTACTGAATATCGACGACGACGAGACACGTCCGTTCAGGCACGAGTTCCGTCTTCGGTGTGTAGATCGCGACGTAGTCGCGAGCTCCTTCAGTCCCGTACTCACTCATGTGCGCTCCTTCGCTGCCGCTGGTCTACTCGACTCAGCTTGACGATAGCCGGTGTCTCGCTCAACCCTGGTCACGGCTTGACGATGACCTTGCCGAACTGTTCGCGATCTTCGATGATGCGCATCGCCTCTGCCGCCTCACTCAGTGGCAGAGCGGCGTGAATGCGCGGCTCGAATGTACCGTCGCCGATGAGTTCCATGACCTTGCGAGTCTCAGGTTTGGTGCCGACTCGTGACCCGATCACCTGCCACTCGTTCCGAAACAGCGGGACGATGTCGAACTCGATTACCTCACCCGCATGCCCGCCGCAGGTGACAAGCCGACCGTTCTTGCGCAGCGTGTTGATGCACTGCCCGAACTGCTCACCGCCGATGTGCTCGATCACGAGATCGACAAGCTTTCCGTCGTTGAGCTCGATAGCGCGTTCCGTGACGCCGCCCTCGTTGTAGTTGATGACCCCGTCAGCGCCATCGGCCAACGCTGCGTCGAGCTTGTGTTGGCTTCCTGCCGTCGTGATGACCTTGGCGCCGGCGTACTTCGCGATCTGTATCGCCGCGTGGCCGACACCGCTTCCTGCCGCGCTGATTAGCACGGTTTCGCCGGGTCGCACCTTCCCTCGCGTGACGAGCATGTGCCAGGCGGTCGTGAAGACGATCTGGCCTGCAGCTGCCGAGTCGAACGACGTGTCGTCCGCGAGCGGAAAGACCGCTTCGACCGGCGCGATCACATATTCGGCGTAGCCTCCGGGCATCTGAACGGAGTACATCCGAGCGTTCTCGCAGAGATTGTCCATGCCCTCTAGGCAGTACTGACATTCCATGCACGGAAGCTCGTGAAGCACCCAGACGCGATCGCCCTCCGAAACGCTTGAAACACCGGGGCCAACGCCGGCTATCTCTCCGGCGAACTCAACGCCAAGGGTCCACGGAAGTGGCAGCGGCCAGCGCGAGACGTTCTCGCGGAGGTCGACGTCGAAGTGGTTGAGGCCACACGCGCGCACGCGTACGAGCACCTCACCTTCACCGGGTACTGGATCCGGCGCGTCCTCGTAGCGGAGTACATCGCGTCCGCCATGTTCGTGAAATCGTACGGCCTTCACCTAGATCACTCCCTCTTCCTTGAGCTCGGAAAGCTTGTCCGTGCTACGTCCGATCATGCCGCCCCAAACCTCTTCGTTGTGGCTCCCTTCTTCCCACGGACCCGTCCACTGAACCTTGCCAGGAGTGCGCGTGAAGCGCGGAACGATGCCCGGTCCGATGAACTCGCCGATCACCGGATCCTCATGTTTGAGCAACATGTCACGAGCTTTGAACTGGGGATCCTCGAAGATGTCGGCGACCGTATAGATCGGCCCGCAGATCACCCCGGCTTCATTGAGCTCCTTGTCGATCTGTTCTGCGGTTCTGGCCTTCGCCCACTCCGCGATCAGACCGTCGATCTCGACCTGATTGTCCCCGCGAGCAAGATGGGTGGCGAACTTTGGATCTTCCTTCAGCTCGGGCATGCCCATTGCATCCGAGAGCCGTTGGAACACATTGTCGTGGTTCGCCGCGATCACCATCCACTTGTCGTCCTCTGACTTGAAAATGTTCGACGGCGCCACGCCCTTCAGGAACGTGCCCGACGGCTCGCGAACGATGCCGAGTCGATCGTACTCAGGCACGGTGCTCTCCATCAGCGCGAAGCTCGACTCCATCAGAGAGACGTCGACGACCTGTCCCTTGCCGCTTCCACCGATGTCACGCTCGTAGATCGCGGCGAGCACGCCCTGCACCGCGAACATCGCGGCAAGGGAGTCGCCGAGCGAGATGTGCATTCGTGGCGGTGGCTCGTCAGGGAAGCCGCTGATGTATCTAAGGCCGCCCATAGCCTCGGCAACCGACGCGAAGCCCGCGCGCTTCCCGTAGGGGCCGGTCTGACCGTATCCGGAGATGCGCACCAGGATGACACGCGGATTGACCTCGGAAAGGCGGTCGTAACCGAGATTCCACTTCTCAAGCGTTCCGGGGCGAAAGTTCTCGGTCACCACGTCGGCGTGCTCGAGCAGCTCGAGCAGCATTTGCTGACCCTCGTCAACCCGCAGGTTGAGCGTCACACACTTCTTGTTGCGTGACTGAATGGGCCACCAGAGCGACTTGCCGTTGTAGCGGGCGTGACCCCAGTCTCTGAGCGGATCCGGCTTGCCGGGAGCTTCGACCTTGATGATCTCGGCGCCCATGTCTCCGAGGAGACGACCGCTGAACGGCCCCGCGAGCAACGTCCCCAGCTCGATCACGCGCAACCCGTCGAGTGGTCCTGTGGTTTCCGACCCGGTTGCGGGTTCGGTAGCCGACTCCGTCATTGTTCCTCCTGTGGGGTAGCTGACACGCTCGCGGCGACCTCCGCCACGATGAAGTCTCGTGCTTCATGGACATGCGTCTTCATGAGGGTCTCTGCCCGCTCCGGATCGCGCGCCCGCAGCGCTGCCGCAATCTGGCGGTGGAAGTGCCCCGAGATCAGCCGCTGCTCATCGGAGTACCAGACGAACGCGCGATACACGAGCGGCACCTCGACGACCTTTCTCACCATCGCCGTGAGGCGATCGGAGCCGGTCGCTTCGAGAATTGTTTCGTGGAAGAGTTGATTCTCGGCGGCGAGTGCCCGCACATCTCCTGCGCTTCGCAATGCATCGAAGCGCTCGCAGCTCTCATCGAGCGCAGCGAGCCGACCCGATTCAATCCTCTCCCCCGCCAATCGAGCCGCATGCCCTTCGAGCAGCGCTCGAAGCTGATACATCTCATCGAGATCCGCAGGTGCGTACGAGCGAACCGTCGCACCGCGGTTGGGCGTCGCCTCGACGAGACCTTCGGTCTGAAGTACGAGCAGCGCCTCCCGTATCGGTGTCCTGCTGATTCCGAGCTCAACGGCAAGCCGTTCCTCTTTCAACCGACACCCGGGGGAATGGCGTCCGTCGAGGATCGCCTCCCGGATGGCCTCAGTTGCAGTTGAACTTGCGTTGCTCAGGGTCGCTCCTGCTCGTAGGTCGACTCGGCTCGCGACGTCTTGCGATCTCGCGCGCAGGCCGCATTGTATGCAATCTCATCTTCCGAGATCGGGCTCGGCCGACCGGCGCGCGCGACGCCACCCGGTCTATCCTGCGCCGACCCGATGAGACAGCCGAGATGAGCGACGCTAGCGATCACAGGCGTCCGCAGACGCCAGCCGACCTCTCGGCTGACCTGGCGGATGAACTCCGCCAAGCGATGCCCCCGGAGCTTCTTCGACAACTTGAGCCAGAAACTCTCTTCTCCACGGAGATCACCTGGCGCCGCACGAAGAGCGAGAGCCGCACATGAGCGCCGATCTGGCTTTCCTGAGCGCGAACGAAGCGAGCACGAAACTTGCTCAGGGAGAGGTGTCCTCGCTCGAGTTGACCCGCGCAGCCCTGGCGCAGGCAGACCGGCTTGAACCGCACACTACGCCGCTGGTGCATCGACTCGACGAGCGCGCACTCTCGCAGGCCGAAGCCTCCGATGAGCGACGCCGCCAGAACGCTCCGCTCGGGCCGCTCGACGGCCTGCCGTTCACTCTGAAGGACATCATCGACGTGGCGGGAGTGCCCACGGGGGCAGGTTCGAAGGTCTTCGACGGCAACGTCCCAAAGCGCAGCGCAACGTCTGCCTCGTTGTTGGAGGAGGCGGGCTCCGTGTTGATCGGCAAGTCCCGCACGCATGAGTTCGCCTGGGGCGGCCTGACACTTCCCGCGCGCAACGCCTGGGATGCGGACCGCATCCCAGGCGGCTCGAGTGGCGGCTCTGCGTCTGGCGTCGCCTCCGGCATCGGCATCTTCACCCTCGGCACCGATACAGCGGGCTCAGTAAGAAGCCCTGCGACCTTCAACGGCACCGTTGGACTGAAGCCGACGTATGGAAAGATCGGGCGAAGCGGTGTCGTCCCGTTGGCGTGGACGCTAGACACGGTCGGAGTTCTCGCGCGCTCGGTCGCTGACGCGGCGCTTGTGTACGACACCATCGCTGGCCCGGACCCACTCGACCACACCAGCATTCAGAGTCCTCACGAGGCGGTCGCGGGCAACGTCGGCCAGGAGATCGCCGGGCTGCGCATCGGAGTGCCCGACGCATACTTTTTCCAGACGATCCAGGAAAAAGTCGCGCAGCAAACGCAGAAGGGCCTCGATGCTCTCGAAGATGCGGGCGCGACGCTGACATCGATCACATTGACACCCCCCGAGGCTATCGAGTCAGCGCTGACGTC
>JAUXJK010000118.1 GCA_030624785.1 Actinomycetes bacterium | reverse complement strand
CCGCGCCAACGGAATCCCGAGCCGCGTACAGATCAATCTGCTTCAAATCTGCGCTCCGTTGTATCGCGTTCGGTTGGCCGATGAGCTCGGCCTCCAACGACTCGGCGTGCTCGATGAGGCTCAGCCGGTCGCTGTTGTGCTCGGCGGAGGCCTCAGCGACGATCTTCCCGAGCTCATCTCTTTCTGCGTAGCTCTCCCGCACCGCGAGTTGCGCCTGGGCCGACCGCAGTGGCATGGTCTCCCCGTCGAAGGCGACCTCTGTTGCCAGAATCGCGTTTTCTAGAGCGTCGGAGGCCTCTGCCAGTTCGATTGCGAGCAGGCCATTCAGACATGCTTCCTCGAGCCGCTCGAGCCTCTCACGTTCCGAATCCGGCGCCGCGTCTACGTGGCGCGAGATCTCCTCGAGCGTCGCCCGCGTGAACAGATCGCTGTAGCGAGCGACGATCGCGGCCTGCTCGCTCGTCTCCTTCTCGCCCACGCGGACGGCGCGTCCCTCTTCGGAGCGCTCGAACACATAGTCAGAAAGCTTCGACTCGAACACATCAATCGATGACGACCCGCTCACGACCGATCAACCTCCATGTTGTTCAGATACCCAGTCGGCGTAGCTGCTCGGGATCCTGGCGCCAACCCTCGCGAACCTTGACTCGAACGTCCAGGTACACCGACCGTCCGAGAAGTTTCTCGATCTCATGACGGGCTTTCGAGCCGATCTCCTTGATTACCGAACCGCCCGCACCCACGACAATCCGCTTCTGAGACTCCGTTTCGACAAGGATGACCGCGCGAATACGACGCTCGTCGGCCTCCAGAATCTGAACACCAACCGCGTGAGGAATCTCTTGCCGGGTCACATGGAGTGCTTGCTCGCGCAGCAGCTCCGCCACACGCTCGTCGAGAGTCTGGTCGGTTACGACGTCCGGCGGGAACAATGCAGGGCCTTCCGGAAGTAGCCTGACGAGCTCCTCGCGAAGTGGCTCGATGCCGTCTCCCGACTTCGCACTCACCGGATGCAACGCATGGAAATCACCAAGTTTCGCGACGCGATCGATCTGCTGTGCGATCTTCGAAGCCCGAGCTCTGTCCGTCTTGTTGACCACGATGACGACTGGCGTACCCGTCGCGAAGACTCGCCGCGCAACGAACTCGTCACCGCCACCGACGGGCTCATCGGCAGCTACGACAAACACGATGGCGTCGATCTCTTCGAATGATGCATCGACGGTCTTCTGCATGCGCTCGGTCATCGCATCACGCGGACGCTGGAACCCTGGAAGGTCGACCAATACGAGCTGGTGCTCTCCATCAGACCAGACGCCCGAGATACGACGCCTTGTTGTCTGCGGCTTGTCGGAGACGATTGCGATCTTCTCGCCGCAGAGCGCGTTGACGATGGTCGATTTCCCGACGTTCGGTCGACCAGCAAGCGCTATGAGTCCACTCTTCACGTGTCGAGTATGAATGAATGCGGCAGCAGCTCATCCGCGGAGCGAATCTGCACTCCTCCGGCATGGGCGAATACGACGCGCGCAACGCCGAACTCGAGGAGCCATTGACGACAGCCACCGCAGGGTGAGGCGGTGATCGCGACAGCTTCGATATCGCCCGGACGCACACCGTCGCTCGCGGCGCAAGATAGGACAGTGCGCTCGGCGCACACGCCCAGCGGATATGAGGCGTTCTCGACGTTGGCGCCGGTATAGACCTTCCCGGTGCGCGTTCGCAGCGCCGCACCCACGTGGAAGCCTGAGTACGGGGCGTATGCGTTGTCTGCGACCGCTCTTGCTTCGGAGAGAAGTTCTTCGTCGGGCTGCGTAGTTGAGGGAGAGTCGCTCATCCGATGAATTGAAACACGAGGAGTGTGACCAGCGAGCCGACGGCCGCTCCCACTGCAACCTCGAAGGTCGAGTGGATGCCGGATTCGACGCGGGTCTGAGCAACCAGAGTGGCCATGGTCAAGGCTAGCGCCGACACGAGCAGTCGGTGGTCGGGTGCCTCAACGATGTAGGTGATCGCGACCCATCCCGCGAACCCCAGTGCAGCGTGACCCGACGGGAATCCGCCACTGAGCGGCGTGCCGCGTCCCGAGATCGCCTTGATCGCGACCACGAGTATCACCGTGAGCACGAGCGCCCCGATTGTCGCCACAGCCGGAGCGTCCCTGACCGTACTCAGAAACTGATCACTCGGCTCGCTGAGCGGATCAACAAGCACGAGATAGCCAACCGCCAACGCGGCGATGGACGAGATAAGCACGGCCCCTGCCGCCACATCCTTGGCAAGTTTGGCTATCGGGTTGTACTGATTTGTGGAGAGATCGACGGCCGCCTCGACAGCCGTGTTGATCATCTCGGTGATCAACACAAGCGCGATGGCCAGAATCAAGGCAATGAGCTCGATCCTCGACACACCAACGGCCAGGGCCGCGCCGAGAACCACGGCCGCGATCGCGAAATGCACGCGCATATTGCGTTCCCGACGGAGTACGCCAACGACTCCTTCGAACG
The DNA here is from genome assembly GCA_030624785.1 of Actinomycetes bacterium. Classification (GTDB taxonomy): domain Bacteria; phylum Actinomycetota; class Thermoleophilia; order Gaiellales; family Gaiellaceae; genus JAUVPB01. Next base: position 4,012 of record JAUXJK010000118.1, on the reverse strand, counting down.
CGTAGTTGAAGCTTTGAATCAGCCCATGCGGCCGACGCTTTACGGTTCGGATGGACGCAGAGCCAAGCTGGTCTGGATCGTCGCCAGCCGGCGCCGGCCGATCCGGTTTCTCCTGCTCAGGCGTCTGCTGCGCGGTGGTCACGTCAGGAGCTCTTTCTCTCGTCGTGACATGCGAGCGCCGTGTTCATAGCCCAACAGATGGAGAAGTCCATGCGCGAGCGGAGCCCGCCACGAGTTCTCAACAACCTGTGGGCAGATAAAGATGTCTCCCAGCGCCCGCGGCTGCCCTTCCGCAAGCGGCGCCGTTCCGTCCATCGGGAATGAGAGCACATCTGTTATTTCATCGAGTCCTAGGTGCTCGGCCTTGAGCGCCCGTATTTCGTCAGGTGGCACGAACCACAAGCCGAGTTCCCCGCCCTCGACATTCTCGCACCCAAGAATGTCCAAGGCGAACTCGCGCATCTCAGCGTCGGCGACGCCGATTCCACTTCGGTTCACGAGTTCGACCTGAATCACGCCTTGCGTGTGGGGGTATCTTCCTCGCGCTCGGCTGACCGCCGATATGCCTCGACGATTCGCTGCACGAGCCGATGACGCACAACGTCACCATCGCTCAGGTCGACGAAACGGATGCTGTCGATGTCGCTGAGGATGCTCTGCACACGCACCAGACCAGAGGCCTGACCTCGCGGTAGATCGATCTGGGTTACGTCACCCGTGATAACCATCTTGGAACCGAAACCCAATCGAGTGAGAAACATGTGCATCTGCTCCGGGCTCGTGTTCTGAGCCTCGTCGAGGATCACGTAGGAGTCGTTTAGCGTGCGCCCGCGCATGAACGCAAGAGGTGCCACCTCGATCTGACCGCGTTCCAGTGCGACGTGGACGCGGTCGGCATCCATCATGTCGTAGAGCGCGTCGAACAGCGGCCGCAGGTAGGGATCGACCTTGGCCATGATGTCTCCCGGCAGGAAGCCCAGACTCTCCCCCGCCTCGACGGCCGGCCGTGTGAGGATTATTCGGTTCACTTCGCGATCCTGGAGTGCTGCCACCGCGAGAGCCATCGCGAGATACGTCTTTCCTGTGCCTGCCGGGCCGATCGCGAATGTCGCGGTGCTTGTTCTGATCGCGTCCACGTAGCGTTTCTGATTCAACGTCACTGGCGTGATCGTTCGACCGCGATGACGCCAGATGACGTCGTCGAAGAGCTCGTTGACGTCAGTGCTGGCATCGAGTGCACCGACGACAGCGTTGATGCTGTTCGGCCCAACATCGTGACCCGCGGCCACTAGGCGTGAAAGCTCGTCTACGACGCGGACTGTGCGCGCGACTTCGTCTTCGGATCCTGACACGGTCAAGTTCGTCCCACGTAGATGCAGCGTGCTTCCCAGGCGCTCACGCAGTCCACGAATTAGCTCGCCGTCCATCGAGGCAAACTCCGCCGCGAGGTGGCTGCCGAGGACGATGGTCTGCTCGGGAGGTGGCCCAGCTGACTCCTCGGTCGCTGCGGCTCCCTCTCCGCCCGATCCGGTCTGCTCGCTCGCGTCAATCGGTCGGACGATCTCGCTCACGTGAGCCTCTCACGCACGAGTCGACTCACGAGCGCACCGTCTGCCCGTCCAGCGACCTGAGGCATCAGCTCGCTCATGACACGACCCAGCTCGTCTGGCGAGGAGGCACCCGTCGCTGCGATGGCTTGGCTCACGAGGGTGGCCAACTCCGCTTCATCGAGGCGAGGCGGCATGAGCTCATCGATCAACGCAAGCTCCGCTGACTCTGCAGCGGCCTGCTCAACTCTTCCCGCTTCTGCATAGGCTTCGGCTGCTTCGACTCGCTGCTTGCGCTCGCGCTGAAGAATCTGCATCTCCTCCTCCTCTGACAACTCGCGCATCAGATCCTTTTCACCCTTGCGCAGCGCGCTGAGAACCAGACGCAGCGTCGACACGCGCTGCGTGTCCCGCGCTCGCATCGCGGCGGTCAGCATCGTCTCTATTTCTACAATCGTGCTCATCCGAATGCTGGAAGGTTGCCAGCCAAGATATGCCAGTGCAGATGGAAGACCGTCTGCCCACCTCCTGGACCCGTATTGACGATCACACGGTAGTCCTCGAGGCCGAGTCCGCGCGCCGTGGTCGCAACGAAGCCAAGCATCTCCTTGGACTCATCAGGAGTCAGCGTCTCAATGTCCCGAAACGATTCGATGTGGCGTTCAGGAACGACGAGAACGTGCACGTCGGCTTTCGGGGCGACATCTTCGAACGCGAGCATGCCGGCACCACGAGCCACGATGGTGGCTGGAATCTCGCCGGCGATGATCTTGCAGAAGATGCAGTTGGTCATGCGCTAGGCCGCAATGATGCCTTCGTCGCTCAGCGCCGCCGCCTGAACTCTCTGGAAACTGCCGAGCGGCCCTTCAAGCAGCCAGGGTGTGTAGTCCGCCCCGTAGCCGCGACCCGGCCGGTCGACCAGGACGGTGTCTAGCTCGCCGATCTTCTGGTTCCAACGCCTGCGAGCCGCGCGCGCGCTTTCGTCGCGAAGTCGCTGACTTCTCTCCTTCTTGACCGAACCCGGAATCGGGTCGAGCTGTGCCGTCTTCGTACCGGGGCGAGGCGAGTACGGAAACACGTGGACTTTCGTCGCGCCGATCTCCTCGACAACAGCGAGCGTTCGCTCGAATGCGGAGTCGGTCTCTGTCGGAAACCCAACTATGACGTCGGTCGAAATGTTCATGCCGCGAGCGCGGTCGACGCGCTCGACGTACGTCTCGGCGTCGTAGCGACGTGCCATGTCTCGCAGAACTCCGTCATCTCCTGACTGCAGCGGAACGTGAAGGTGCGGCGCGACGTTGGGCGTCTCTCTCATGGTCTCGACGAGCTCGGTGGTGAGATGGTTGACCTCGATTGACGACAGGCGGATGCGCTTGAGGCCGTCAACTGATCCGAGTGCACGCAGTAGCGCCACGAGATCACATGCGGCTTCCGGATCGCGATAGCACCCAAGGTTGATTCCTGACAACACGATCTCGCAATATCCGTCACGCACCCGGCGTTGAACCTCGTCCACGACGTCGGCCTTCCGGCGGCTTCGCGATGCTCCTCGAACCTGAGGAACAACGCAGAATGAGCAGGCGAAGCTGCAGCCGTCCTGAATCTTGACGAAGGCGCGCACCCGCTCACGTCGATGCTCGGCAGTCGCGCAGGACAACGAGCCGATGTCGGCTGCGATCGCAGCCGGCGTCTCCTCCGAGCGACGCGCAATCACGGTCACGTTCTCGGGCATTCCATCGAAAGCGCGCTCGAGATTCGCGCCACAGCCGGTCACGTAGACGCGCGTTGCGCCACTGGCCGCACGCCTGATTGCCTTGCGCGACTTGCGGACAGCTTCGTGCGTGACGCAGCAGGTGTTCACCACGGCAATGTCACCGCTGGCCGTGTCTTCCGTCAGACCACCCGCTGCAAGCCGCTCACGCACCGCTTGCGCGTCCGTGTACGACACCTTGCAGCCGAGGAAGTCGACTGAGAACGTTTCCACACTGCTAAGACTAGACGCCATCGCTGTCTGCACCATGCAGGCGCTGCAGACGAGCGGCTCCCCAGCCATCACTCTCACGTAGCTCGCTCACGCGGTAGCCGGCCTGGCTGATCGACTCACCAGCCGGCAACCCTGAAACGATCGCACGGATCGGTTCGAGCGCGACAAGCGACCGCTGGAGCGCCTCGGCAGGCAGATTGGCGACAACAAGAGCGGGTCGGGTGATACCAAGATCGGCGGCGTCGCCATGGCGCACATCGAGAGTGACCTGATTGAGCAGAGCATGCTGACGCGCCTCCGCGACCGCGACGCGGTCGATGTCGACTGCGAGAACAGAGTCGAAACCGAGAACGCGGGCCGCTATCGAGAGGACACCCGAACCGCAGCCTAGATCCACAAGCATTCCGCGAGGCTCCTCCGAGAGGAGCTCGATACAAAGCCTCGTCGTCGCGTGCGCGCCGGTGCCAAACGCCATTCCGGG
>JAUXJK010000134.1 GCA_030624785.1 Actinomycetes bacterium | reverse complement strand
GGGCTGGTCGCGGCTGGATGTGTCAAGGCGCTCGCGGACATCGTTCATATCTCGGGCGCGGACGGTGGTACTGGCGCGAGCCCTCTGACGTCGAGCAAAAATGCAGGGAGCCCGTGGGAGCTTGGGCTCAGCGAAACACAGCAAGCGCTACTCGCAAACGGCCTGCGCGGACGTGTCCGCGTGCGTACCGACGGGGGCTTCAAGACAGGACGCGACGTTGTCGTGGCTGCGCTACTCGGTGCCGACGAGGTGAGCTTTGGGACGGCTCTTTTGCTCGCAGAGGGATGCCTGATGGTGCGTTCGTGCCATCTCGATACGTGTCCGGTTGGTATCGCGACCCAACGTCCTGAGCTCCGCGAAAAGTATGCGGGTACGCCAGAGATGGTCATGCAGTACCTCGTCTATGTCGCTGAGGACATCCGGCAACAACTTGCCCGGCTGGGTCTGCGCAGCTACGAGGAGGCCGTGGGCCGGGTCGACCTGCTGCGACAACGCGTATCCCACGATCCCCGAGCCGACGTGCTCGACCTCGCACCGCTTCTCGCTTCAATGGGAGAGGGTGCGACCCGCTTCGCTGGAGAGGCGCACGTCGATGCGCAGGGGCATGAGCTGGGAGACCAGCTTGCTCGCGACGGTGCAGCGATCCTCGAGGAGCCTGTGTTCCTTTCATTCGACTACGAGATCGAGAACACCGACCGGACGGTGGGCGCACGCCTCGGTGGCGAGATCGGCAAACGGTATGGCTCCCATGCGCCGCCGGGCACCATTCGGGCGAGCTTCACCGGCTCCGCGGGGCAGAGTTTTGGCGCGTTCCTATCGGCCGGAATGGAGCTGGTCATCACAGGCGAGGCCAACGACTACGTCGGCAAGGGAATGGCCGGTGGCAGCATCGTCGTGCGCGCGCCCGAGGACGACGCGGGTAGCCCAACGTTGCTTGGAAATACGGTTCTCTACGGCGCCACCGGCGGTGAGCTCTTCTGCGCTGGCGCAGCGGGCGAGCGGTTCTGCGTGCGTAATTCGGGCGCGACCACGGTTGTCGAAGGCACCGGCGATCACCCCTGCGAGTACATGACCGGCGGCACTGTCGTCATTCTTGGGCCATTCGGATCCAACATCGGCGCTGGAATGACAGGCGGCCAGGTCTACGTCTATGACGCGGACGCTCGACTTGGAGTGCATCTGAATTCGCAGCTGGTGGCAGCTCACCGGCCCTCCGACAACGACGCCGCGACTCTTCGTCCGCTGATCCAGCGGCACCACGAGCTAACACGCTCACCCCTGGCGGCCGACCTCCTCGCTCGGTGGGATGAGGTCGTGGAATCATTCTGGCGGGTCGCACCAAAGGACGAAGTGGCTCGTATTGAAAGCGCGGCTGAAGGAACGCTGGCAAAGGGCTAGCCTCGAACGCCAAGCGTCGCGCGCCTCGTTTCTCTTTAGCGCGCGCCCGCTCGGCGTGGCGACAGGCGGGCCAGACGTAGCGTTATCCACCCGATTGCCGCGCCGAGTACCCCGTCGAGTATGTAGTGATTGCCGGTAGCGAAGACGATGAAGGCGACGAGGGGCGTATACAGGCGCCCCAGGCGGCGGATCGCCGAACTGGGACTCGTCTGAGCCATCCCGAGGCCCGTCACGACCGCGTACGTCACGTGGATGCTCGGCATCGCCGCGATCGGGATGTAGAAACGCGAGAGCAGCGGCGACTCCAAGTCGATGCCGCTCACGTCCGCGATCGTGTCAACGATGTGGTCGAGCTTGCGAGGTGGTGCACATGGGAAGTAGAGGAAGAACGGCAGCGCGCCAAGCGTCGCGTAGGCGGTTGCACGTCGAAGCTCCGCGTAGCGGCGGTCTCGCTTATGGAACATCCGCGCCAGCCAACCCACGGTCAGACCGACATTCAGCGCTGCGTACGCGACGCTCATGATGTTCAGGATGCGGGGGTAGGGCAACATCGCGCGCTGAATCTCGGGCTCCACGTGTATTCCAACGCGTCGCTCGACGTCTACGACCGCTCGAGCGTTGTCGAGGGCGCGCGCTTCGCCTGCTTCCGTCACGACCGCTTTGCGCACCAACATGTAGATCGCGTAGATGCTCAGCCCAATCACGACCTCGCGGGTGGCCGAAAAGGTAGGCTCGGATTTCTGCCAACGTGCCATGGAAGTGTCCAGTATCTCGGGTGAGGACGCGCGGACCGAGTCCGAGGTCGTGGCGACCCCGGTCTCGCCCGGCCGAAAGCCTAGTGGCTGGCGGCAGACGTCACTGCGCCTAGCCGTCGGCGGCGCGGTCACCGCGGGATTCCTATGGCTGTTTCTGCGGCAGGCCGACCTTGGAGAAACCTGGCGCGAAATGCGCGCCCTCCCTGGCTGGTCGATCGCGGCCGCCCTTGGCTTCGTGCTGGCGAACGCGGCCTTTGTCGCGCTCCGTTGGCGATACCTCTTCGCCGCAGCCCGCTACAGCACTACAGCTCGCGGGCTATTCCCCATCTATTGCGTCGGGGCCGCGGCGAACAACATCATTCCCGCCCGCGGCGGCGACCTGCTCCGCATCGGGGCGGCACGTCAGCACTACAAGATTCCAGCGTTCGTAACGGCTGGAACTTTGTTCGCGGAGCGACTCCTCGATGGCGTCGTGCTGTCTGTCTGGATTCTCATGGGTGCGCTGATGATCGGCGAAACGGGTCCACTCTTGCTGGCGGGTGTTGGGCTCTCGGCGGGCACCACGGTTGGCGTAGTACTTGCGGCGTTGATGGCGGCGCGCCCCGACGCCGCCGAGCGCTTCGTCTGGCGTGCAACCGGCTGGTTGCCCGAGCGCTGGCATATGAAGATTGGTCGCGCAACGGCAAACTTCGTGCTCGGCCTCGGCGCGTTCCGTCAGCGGCGCTCATTGTTGAGAGTTGCCTGGACATCGGTCGCGATCTGGCTAGCCGATTTCGGCATGTATGTCGTGGTCGGCAAGGGCTTCGGAATCGATCTCGGAGTCGGCGCCTATTTCCTGCTGGAGGGTGTCGGCAACCTCGCACTCGGCGTACCTGCAACGGCAGCTGGTCTTGGCAGTTTCGACTACCTCACCCTGGTAAGCGCTCAGCAACTGGACGTCGCAGAGAATCTCGCGACTCCGTATGTGCTCACCGTCCACGCAATGGTCGTGTTGCCGGTGACGATTCTGGGAGCGATCCTTCTCCGAAATGCTTTTCCGCGCCTGCTCGGCCGCAGCGCCACGCCTTAGATCAGCCTTCTCCCACGAGCTCAGCTCGAACGGCGGCTTGCTCCGTCGCTAGACGAACGATCACCGGATCGTTCGTGATCGCCTCAGGGTTGAGATCCAGCTTGCGAGGGCCTTGCACCGAGATCAGTCCTCGACGCTCCGACGCCCGCACCGCATCGCGTAGGGCCTCCCTTGCCGAATCGCGCACCTCGAGGATCGGGTCGATTGTGCGGCTGGTCTCCTCCGACTCCGATATGGCGTCAGCGAGTTGCGCAGCGAGTTCTGCTGGAGTCAGTTCCAGCCGACCGCTGCGGGCCGCGCCAAGCAGCGCGGCCGAGACGACCTGACCGCTCGTGAGAGCGATTGCCCGTGCGAGGTCAGGGAGAAGATCCGGCTCGCCCGAGCCCGTCGGAGGCGACTTCGCTGATCTGACCGTCAATACGACGCTCGTTCTTCCAGTCGTCAGAGGATCGTAGGCGAGGCCGAACACGCGCAACCGTTCGGGCTTGCCACGCCGGAGGATCGCACCCATGCCGCGCTGAAGCGGTCCCAGAGCACCGTCGAGCGATGGGCGTCCCTCAGGAAAGAGCAGGAGAGCCTCGCCGCTGCGGATGACGTCCATCACGGTTCTGAGATCTCCAGTCGCGGCGGCCGCTCGACGAGCCCAAGCCTCGCGAAATGCCTCCGATGGCAGGTCGGCGGCAACGACGTCGCGCCAGAGCAGGTCGACATAGTCACCGTGCTGAAGATCCCGAACGACCACGGGACGCGGCTTCGCAAGCTCCGCTCCACGAGCGAGCAGCGGCTCAATGAGCTCATCCGACATGGCCACTTCGATCGGTGTCTCCGCATCGATCATTGCCAGCGCTTGGGCCAACTTCATGGTTGTCGCGCTGCTGATCGGATATACCTTTACGCGCGGTAAGTGCGCACCGATCGACACGCCGTGAAGCGCGCGGCGAACAAGGCGTGGCTGACCGGGTGAAAATCCGGCAAAGAACCCGGGTTCGAAGAGATCGTCACGCGCCGCGAACTGAAGACGTGGAGCGGCCTGACGCCAGACTCGGGCTGCGAAATAGTAGGAGCCGCAGATCACGGGCACGTCGGTGTCAGCCCTGTGCGCCGCGATGTAGAGCGTTCCCTCTTCTATTCGCTCCTCAGGGGGCGCAACTACGCGGACTCGAAACGCACTTCGCGAGTAGGTATACATCCCCACCGCGACGGCGTCGTAGAGAGAACTCCAGACCCGCACAGCCATCTTCGCCGAGGCTACCATTGACACCATGAAGAGATTGGCCATTGGCGCGAAGGCGCCGCGCTTTTCCCTTCCAGGAGTCGACGGATCAGTGCATGCCCTCTCCGACTACGAGAACACGCCGGTCGCGGTGATCTTCAGCTGTTGTCACTGCCCATACGTGATCGCCTGGGAAGGTAGGATCAACGAGCTAGCCGCCGACTACGCTGGACGCGCGGCAGTGCTCGTCATCAACGCAAACGATCACATCGGAGACAGGCTTTCCGACATGCAGGAGCGTGTAGATGACCAGAAACTGGTCTACCCGTTCCTGCGAGATGAAACGCAGGATGTTGCGCGGAGTTTCGGAGCGAGCCGCACACCCGAGGTGTTCATGCTCGGTCGCTCACACACCTTGATCTACCACGGAGCCCCTGACTCGAGCTACCAGGATCCGGGCGGTGCAGTACCTCACCTCCGGCAAGCAATGGACGCTGCACTAGAGGGCCGACCTCCTCCCATTCCAGATACTCCGGCCGTGGGCTGCACCATCAAGTGGCGCGCCGCCTAGCGCTCGGCGACGTAGACGCCCAGGCATCCGGTGAAGCGAACGCCATCGCCGTGGGTGCGCATGTCGACACCCGCAGACTCCCCGGACTCGATGACCCCGCGCGCGTAGTCAAAGATCTCCGCACGCTGAAAGTCCGTGCAGCCCGCCAGCTCGAGAAACACTCCCAGATCTCGCTGCTCTGGTTCGGTGGCAGCGTGAATCATCCGTAGCCCCGCCGCTTGAACGAGTGCACGAACGCTCGAGTCGCTGAGCGTAGAGACGTGTGACGGATCGCGCATGTGCTCCATGCGCTCATATAGCCGTGCTTCGCGCGCGTCTTCCGAAACGAGCTGGTCGATCACCACAAGCCGTCCACCAGGGGTCAGCACGCGAGCCAGCTCAGTCAGAGCCTCCGCCGGCCGATCGAGGTGATGGAGTGTCCGCCCGAAAGTCGCGAGGTCGATCTTGCCGTCACCGACGGGAAGCTCATAGACCGAGCCCTCGACAAAACGTACGTTGGAAGCGTTCCCGGCGAGCCGACGGCCTTCGTCGAGCATCTCTGGAACGCTGTCGATCGCCAGCACCTCTCGAACGAGCGGCGCAAGCGCGAGCGCGAAGGGTCCAGTTCCGGTCGCCGCATCGAGCGCGAATTCGTGCCCGAGAGGGTCGACGAGATCAACGATTCGTGAGCGCAGGCTCTCAATGCGCTTCTTTCCAAGTGCCGCAAGCCGCCCAGCCGTTGCGGCGAATCGATCTTGTGTGGCGTCGTCCAGATTCATTTTCGGTGTCGTTCGACGAGCGCGAACGCATCGTCTCGGGTCGAGATGGTGCCCGCGGCTCGTTCTTCGGCGATCAGCTCGAGCAGTCGACCATCCTCGGGGCCCGGTGCTACGCCGAGCTCATCTCCGCGCAGCAGTGGCTCTGGTGGTTCGCTCTCGCGCGCCGCGGTGACATGCACAACCGCCGATGGCTCGTCGAGATAGTGCAGAGCGTCGGTCGCCCACGGTTCCGTCTCACGACGAAAACGATGAACGTCGCGCGTGCTGAGACTCTTCGGCGGTGCTGTC
>JAUXJK010000058.1 GCA_030624785.1 Actinomycetes bacterium | reverse complement strand
TGAAGTCTTCGAGATCGGGATCGTACTTCTCGACGTACTCCGTGACGTCCGTGAGGTAGCCGGCGTTGTCGAGGTCGCCGAGGCGGTTGGTCTCCACCAGGACAACGTCGTAGATGCCGGCGCATGTCGTTGCGTCCGTCAAGATCTTGCCGGCGTATTCGAGGAACGGTGCCTTCTGGATGTCGAGCTTGATTCCGGAGTCGGCTTCGAACTTGTCCTTCGTTACTTCCGGCCCCAGGATCGAGAGGTCCTCTGTGAACACGGTAAGCGTGGTGTCTTCGGGAAGGCCGAGGGCTTGGATTCCGGCGATAGCTCGGTCGGCGGGTGTTCCGCCGCTGTCGGGTTCGGCAGGCGCGGGTTCCGGATCCGCGGGAGCAGGTTCTGGCTCGGCAGGCGCGGGTTCCGGATCCGCGGGAGCAGGTTCTGGCTCGGCAGGCGCGGGTTCCGGATCCGCGGGAGCAGGCTCGGTCGGGGCCGCCGGCTCGGCAGGCGCTGCGGAATCATCATCGCCGCCGCAGGCCGCCACAAGCAAGACAGCCGTGATCAGAGCGAGCAGTATTACAACGCGTCGGTGCATGGGTACTCCTTTGAGTGGTCCGACATGGAAATGGGTGGCACGTGGTCGGCAGGTCTGGAGGCCGCTCACACCATGGGGTGCTGGCTCGAACGGTTTGCTCGAATTGGCGAGCACTAGATCGGACGGTCACGTCCAGATTCCTCTTGGTCGTTCTGTGCGTCTTCCAGTGGAACCTCCTCTGGCAGGTATCCAAGCGCTGTCGAGATGGCCGACGCTGCGTCGGCAACGGCTTTCCCAGCCCGCTCCGTCACCCGCAGCGACATTCGGGCGGCTACACCACTGATGCTGATCGCGTAGACGGGATGGCCACTGCGGTCGCGAACAGCAGCTGCCGCGCACCGGAGCCCACGTTCGTACTCCTCGTCGTCGATGGCGTATCCGCAGCTTGCGATCCTCGGGAGACTGGCGAGGATCTCGTCTACCTGCACGAGTGTGTGCTCGGTGAATCGCGGCTTCTCGATCCTCGCAAGTAGAGCGCGCGCGTCGTCAGTGTCGGCGGCCGCCAGAAGCGACTTGCCGAGAGCCGACGCGTGCCAGAAGTCAATATCGCCGATCGACGCCCCTCTCCTGATCGATCGTTGGCTTTCGAGAACGTCGATCACGATCAGCTTGTCCCCGCGCCACTGCGCAAGGTTCACGGTCTCCTCGAACTGCTCGTGCAGCCGCTCCATGTGCGAGAGTGCGATCTTTCGCACATCGCGCAGTCCGATCGCCTGCTGTCCAAGTCGGTAGAGGCGCAATCCGAGCGAATACGTTCTCGCCGAGTCATCTCGCTCGATCAGATCATGACTCTCGAGGCTGCTCAGGTATCGAAGGGTCGTTGCCTCATTGAGGTCGGCAGCCCGCGCTACTTCTGCGAGACGTCGACCTTGGCTGGTCGCCACTGCCTCCAGAACGGCGACGGCTCTATCAACGGCCGAAAGCGAGTACGAGCGTCGACGCTTCGATGCGGCAGTTTCAGTCACTGAAATAGCCTTGCATATTGTTGCCGGCGTTTTTATCACGACGAGCGCCGGTTGTCAACGCGCGTGTCTGGAGGCGTATCGGCGTGCTGCCTCAGCCGTCTCACCTGACGGGATTGGCAGACGACTGTCGTCGAGCTCGTTGCACGCCCAGTCAAAGATGGCCTCTACGCGCGGCGAGCCATCGGCGATTCCGCTGGCGACGGCAACGTAGGCTCGGTTGACGAAGTACTGAGGATGGAGCGCATAGATCACGGTGTCGCCGGGACGTGCTGACGGTACGTCTTCGCAAACGCCGTAGTAGTCGACGTGCCCTCGATATGAGAGAGTCGCGACTTGGTCAACGGCGACCTCGAGGCTCGAGCCGACCAGGCAGCGCGTCGGACGCGTCAGGGCACCACCGAATGTCTCGAGGTAGAGTAGGCCGCCACCGAGGGTGTAGAGTTCGCCAGCCCAGCGATGCGTCACCTCGGAGACGTACACCTGCGCGGGTCGTTCGGGCAGGCAGTCGAGTGCGTGCAGGAGGCTGCCGCCGAGTAGCGCATGCCCGGGCTCGGCGTCTGTCACTCCGTTGGCGGCGAGCAGTCCGAAGGTCGCGCACCCATTGTTGGCAGGCGCATTGACGCGCAGCTCGGAAAGCGGAAGTTTCCGTTCAAGTAGTTCTTTCGCGCGAAGCATTGTCTCGAACGTGCTGTTCAGGACGACTTGTGCGGCACTCGTTGTCGTGTAGCTGATGTTCGGGTAGCTCGTCATTCCACGGATCGAGACATTCGGGAGTTCGATGATCGGGGCGACTCCAGCCACGCAGTCCTCAAGCGTCCAACCTCCCACGAAGCCCTGGAAGACCTCGTCACGCCGGTCGTTCACACGCACGTAGAGCGCCTGATGACGCCCCTGCGCGACGGCCGCATTCGAGATTGATCGCGCTGTCTCGACAGTGAACACAGTGATCACCTCGGGCTCCATGGCTACGATCTGCGCCGCCTCATGAAGCGGGACGGCGCCAAGGTGGCCGACGTGGCCAACCGGTAGGCCGAAGCGATCGATCAGGTAAGCCTCCCGTGCCTCAACGGCTGCGGTCGAGTTGAGCCCGCGTGCCAGGGCAAGAGCGGTCACATATGGGTTCCGCCCGTAGGACTTCGTCATCAGGTACGTGCGAAGGGCGAGTCGTCGCGCTTCGCTGGCGAGCAAGGATGCGTTGTCGGCGATCGTGTCGAGGTCGATCAGGAACGTCCCCGGTGGTAGCGCTCCCCGTTGGTGCAGCTCGATTGCCGCCTCTACGAGCTGAGGGTTTCGCTCGAGGGTGCGGGTGAGCAGCATCGACCCGACACTCAGGAACTGCCGAGAATCGCGAATGCCTCGGTCTCGAGCAGCAGCCCGGGAAGTCCGAGCGCAACGACCTGGACCATCGTCGCCACCGGGTAGTCGCCGTCAGGGAAGAACTCGCGCCGCACCCGGTGGATTGCGTCCATATCAGCGAGATCGACCACGTAGGTGGCGACTCGTACGACATCGGAGATCTGTCCGCCGGCGCTTTCGACGACCGCTTTGATATTCAGCCAGGTCTGACGTGCTTGCGCTTCTGCATCTCCCGGCCCGACCAGCCGGAGATCTTCATCGAGTGCGACCTGCCCCGCGACGAACAGCATGTTTCCCACGTTGACGCCGTGAGAGTAGGGCCACGGCAGCGGATGGATACCGCTCTCGGGACGGACGATCTGCTTCTTCGCATCGGTGGCAGACATTGACACCCCTTTCAGGACGATCGGTTTCGACGGTGAGCAGTTCACCTAGCGGGTTAGCAGCCCCCCGTCGACGACGATCGACGCGCCGGTGACGAAGGAGGACTCGTCGCTCGCGAGGAACGCGGCGGCTGCAGCTATTTCCTCAGGACGGCCAACGCGTCCCATGGGATGCGCTGCGTTACACGCGGCCATGGCGGCCTCCGGGTCAGTTTGCTGCTCGCAGTAGTGGCGCAGCTCCGGTGTATCGACGAACCCGGGGCAGATGGCGTTCACGCGAATGCCGGCCGGTGCGTACTCGAGCGCAAGCTGTCGCGTGAGCATGAGCAGCGCTCCCTTTGATGCGCAATAGGCGGCGTCGCGCTCGAAGCCCACGTAGCTGGCAACGGAGGCAAGGTTGACGATAGACCCTGCACCTCGGTCGCTCATGCCCGGGATCGCGTGCTTGCAGAGTAGGAAGGCGCCACGCACGTTGGTGTCCATCAGGTAGGCATAGTCTTCGAGAGACGTTTCGACGACGGTACGCAACAGGCCGACGCCGGCGTTGTTGCAGAGGATGTCCAGGCAGCCGTAGCGCTCTACTGTCTCGGCGATCAGGCGTTCGCAGTCCTTGGGCACGCGAATGTCGGTGCGGACGAAGCTCGCTTCGCCGCCGCGATCGGTGATGTGCGTGACAACGGCATTGCCCTCTTGCTCGTTGCGGTTAGCCGCTACGACGGTCGCGCCCTCGTCGGCGAATCGCTCGGCTATCGCTCGACCGATCCCGCGGCCTGCTCCGGTAACGATCGCGATCTTCCGGCTAAGCCGCTTCACCCTCATCTCACCTTGGCGTTCACTTGACCAGACCGCCGTGCACGGTTACGACGCTCCCCGTCACGAACGAGGCCTCGGCCGAGGCCAGGAAGGCAGCGTAAGCGGCGATCTCCTCCGGCTGGCCGATTCGCCGCAGCGCCGTTGCGTTGAGAATCGGTGCGGACGCGTGCACGTCGTCGATCCATTGGGAGACCATCGCGGTCTCGACAAAGCCCGGGCAGATGAGGTTTGCCCTCAGGCCGGCGGGCCCGTAGCGCTGTGCCAGCGAAGCCGTGTATCCGATTAGCGCGCTCTTGCTCGCAGCGTAGGCGTGATACTCGGCGTCTCCGGCATAGGAGGCAACCGATCCGACGTTGAGGATGACCGATCCCGGCGCCGAGGCCAGCAGATGCTTCACCGCGTGTTTGCAGAACAGGAACACGCTTGTCGTGTTCACTGCGAGGACCTCATCCCAGACGGAACGCTCAAGCGTCTCCACGGGCCCGTCTTGGTCGGGCAGTAGAACGCCTGCGTTGTTGTACAGGACGTCCAATCCGCCAAACGCGCTCGTGGCTAGCTCAACTACCGCTGCGACCTCTTCTTCGTCGCGACAGTCGGCTCGGAGTCCGACTGCCTCGCCACCCAGCGCTTGCAGTTCCAGCACGAGCGCGTCAACGTCCTGCTGCGAGAGATCCGTGACGGCCACACGTGCTCCCTCTGAAGCAAAGCGGCGGCTAACCGCGGCCCCCTGGCCGCCTGTCGCGCCGGTGACGAGACATCGTCGCCCGCGGAGTCGAGCGCTCATGCCGTACGAGCCTTCGCGAGGGCCGTTGCGCGAAGACGAAAGGCCTGGGGTGCTCGACCCGAGCGTCTCCGCTTCGCCTCGCTCCTAGTCGCTCCAGAACGTGCGACTTTCATCTAATGAAAGGCTGTTGCATGAACGGTAGAACGCTTCTAACATCGTTGCCGATGGCTGTCAAGCGCAGCGAGCTTCCAGCCCGAAGAAGCGCCCGATGGCTTGGCCCGCGGGACGTCTTCGGGTTCATCCACCGTGCCGCACTGCGATCGGAGGGTCTTTCAACCAAGGCGATCACCGACCGACCGGTGATCGGCGTCTGCAGCTCGTGGTCAGAGCTGGTGAACTGCAACTTGCACCTACGGGGCCTCACCGAGGCCATCAAGCGCGGTGTCTGGCAGGCAGGCGGACTGCCGCTTGAGTTCCCGACGATCTCACTCGGCGAGAACTTGATGAAACCGACGACGATGCTCTACCGGAATCTCATGTCCATGGACGTCGAGGAGACGATCCGGTCGAATCCGCTCGACGCCGTCGTATTGCTCGGCGCCTGCGACAAGACGGTTCCTGCGCAGCTGATGGGAGCCGTGAGCGTCGACGTGCCCGCCATCGTCTTCACAGGCGGACCAATGCAGCCGGGCTGCTTCCGTGGCAAGCGGTTAGGCACGGGAACTGACCTGTGGCGGTACACGGACGACCTCCGCGCAGGTCGAATGACTCCGCCTGAATACGCTGAGCTAGAAGCGGCGGCCACTCCGTCGACCGGGCACTGCAGCGAGATGGGGACGGCCTCGACGATGGCGTGCATCACCGAGGCGTTAGGTATTGCACTGCCGGGCACTGCCGCTATACCCGCGGTTAACGCGCGACGGGCTGCCGCGGCGGAGGAGACCGGACGACGAGCAGTGGAGCTGGCCGAGGAAGGCCTGCGCCCGTCGTCGATCATCACCGTTGAGGCGCTCGAGAATGCGATCACCGTTCTGGCGGCGATCGCGGGGTCGACGAACGCGATCCTGCATCTCATCGCGATCGCCGGGCGGCTCGGCTTGGAGCTTCCCCTGCAGCGCTTCGACGACATCGCCCGCAAGACACCGGTCTTGACGAATGTCCAACCCGCCGGCGAACTCCTCTTCGAGGACATCGACCGGGCTGGCGGTGTGCCGGCGTTGCTGCACGAGCTCGGATCGCTCCTACATCTGGATGCGCCCACAGTTACTGGCCACACCATGAGGGAGACCGTCGCTGCAGCAGTAAACCATGATCGAGACGTCATCCGCACGCTCGCGGATCCGCATAAGCCCGCTGGTGGCCTAGCTGTGCTGCGCGGATCACTCGCGCCGGAAGGCGCCGTCATCAAGACAAGCGCCGCCTCACCTGCGCTCCTCAACCATCGAGGCCGTGCCATCGTCTTCGACGATATCGAGGACGTGATCGCCCGCATAGACGATCCGCTTCTGCCAGTCGACCCGAGTAGCGTGCTCGTGCTGCGGAACGCCGGCCCGCTCGGCGCGCCCGGAATGCCCGAGTGGGGCATGCTGCCGATTCCACAGAAGCTGCTTGCGCAGGGAGTCACGGACATGGTGCGAGTCTCCGACGCACGGATGAGCGGAACCGGGTACGGAACCGTAGTCCTCCACGCCACGCCCGAGAGTGCCGTCGGCGGTCCACTGCACGCCGTCTGTGACGGAGACGAGATCGAACTCGACCTCGAATCCCGGCGCATCGACCTCTGCGTACCGGCCGAGGAGATACAACGCCGACTCGCTGAGAAGCCTTTGCCGGAGCGTCGCTACCAACGTGGCTACGGCGCGATCTACCTCGACCATGTGCTGCAAGCGGACGCCGGCGTCGACTTCGACATTCTCCGTCGGCGTCCAGACGAGAAGGCGGAAGATGAGCCGTACGGTCTGCTGGAGGGTTGGGTCACAGGATGGTAACGCCGTCGCGCTCATTGAGCCCGACGCCCGTCCACAGCCTCCTCCGGCCTCTTCGCAGCCCAGGACGTGGTCGACAGTGAAGATCACGGCGGTACGCACCATCCCCCTCCTTGGCGCGACACCGGAAACAGGTTGGTCGCGAGGCACCGACCCCACGATGAACCTGCACACCCTCGTCCTCGTCGATACCGACGCCGGCGTCACCGGTGTTGGTAGCTCGTTCACGAGCACGCCACTCGTCGACGCCGCCCTCGAGATACTTAGACCGGTCTTGATCGGGGAGAATGCGCTCGAACCCGACAGGCTGTGCGAGACAATGTTGCAGACGGGCTACTGGCACGGACGCGGTGGCGCCATCTCGTTCGCAGTGAGCGGAATTGACGTTGCCCTTTGGGACGTGCTTGGGAAAGCTGTCACCCAGCCAGTCTCCAGCCTACTCGGCGGTAGGTACCGGGAACGTATCCCCGCCTACGCATCGTTGCTCTTCGCCGATCCGCCTATTCTGCGCGACCGACTTGCCGCCACGCTCGAGAACGGGTTCAGAACCATCAAACTTGGCTGGAACGGCTTCGGACGCCGCGATCGACGCTACGACGAACTGCTGATCAAGACCGCGCGCGACACCGTTGGCCCCGAGATCGACCTGCTCGTCGACGCCGGAGCCTCAGAGGAATTCTGGCCGCACGGCTACAAGTGGGCCTCCGAGACGGCACGGATGCTTGCCACCTACGACGTGACCTGGCTTGAGGAGCCACTTCCACCCGATGACATCGAGGGGTTCCGTCGCCTGACGGCCCAAGCCGACGTGCTCATCGCCACAGGCGAGGCCTTCAATCGCCGACAGGAGTTTCTCCCGTTCATCCAAGCTCGCGCCGTTGACATCGTGCAGCCGGACATCACGAAATGCGGCGGCCTCTCGGAAGTCCGCAGAATCGCCTGGTCCGCTCATGACCACGGAGTGCTCGTCGTTACACACGGGTGGAATACAGCGGTCGGCGTCGCCGCAGATCTCCACCTCGCCGCTGCCCTTCCTGTCGCCCGCTGGGTCGAGTTCCAGACGCCCTCGCCATACATCAACGACCTGCTCACCGCGCCTTTCGAACTCGATGCCGATGGCTGCCTCGCTATTCCGACTGGCCCCGGGCTCGGGATCGAACTCGACCTCGACGCGGTCGCCCGACTTTCACACTAACGGAGCGAGTCTCGTCTGATCGGCGCCTCCGTCCGCGCTGGAATCCCCGAGGTCGGAGAGGACGTCGCCGGCCGACGTCCTGAGGCTTGACGACAGGTCGTCCGCGCCGGTGGCGAACTCCGGCTCGGGAAGGTCATCCGGCAGTAGATGCACATACGTCTCAAGCGTGAACGCGGGCGAGTGATGGCCGAGCGCAAGTTGCACCTGCTTGGCGTTCCAGCCCTGCCTGAACAAGGCCGTGGCGGCGGTGTGACGGAACGTGTGAAACCCGACCCATTCCAGGCCGACTTCGCGAGCCGCTGGTTTGAGTACACGGGACATTAGGTTCGAGCCGTCGACCTGCCTGCCCGCGCCGGACACGAACAATGGATCGTGTCGGTCCGCGATCCTCACGCGCGTCCGAGGACGGGCAAGGGCGTTCCGCCTAGCCGCCGATCCGATGCCCTACATCCGAGCAGCCGGGGCTACTGCGTCAAGTCCCCGGACCGCCTCCGTCACGCGCGATGACCCGAACGATCCGCGCCTCGATCTCGACGACCTCTTGGTCATCGGCTAGATCGGGCTCATCGGCCAGCACGTCGAGCAGGGCGAACTCCGCCTCCGCCTGATCAAGGAAGAGATCGAAGACCTCTCCCTTGTCTCTCAGTCCGTAGAGGAGCACGGCGGCATCGTGCCGCATCAGGGATGGCGCGTCTAGGGGCCCCTCCCGAACCTGGCCCTCGGGGACGATGCTCACGCTAGAGCCCGGCCGCCTCGACAATCGCCGGTCGCGTCGCACGTCACGTGCGACCCGGTCATGGTCTCGACTCACGACGTCCTCCGCTGTCACAGCGCCTGGCCGTGCGGATGAAAGTGTTGCCCACGCCCCGGCCCGGCGTCTACCCCCACTCAATACCCCACTCTGAGGTCGTGAGCTCCGGCGAGCTCGCTCTCGCGTACGCGATGACGGTGGCCACCGCCAAATCAATCTTGCGCGGAGAACTCCGCCCGTCCTTGCTGA
>JAUXJK010000142.1 GCA_030624785.1 Actinomycetes bacterium | reverse complement strand
TTGGAAGCCAGGCTCTCGGCATCAGCGTTGCGCTCCGCCTCGATCTCGCGGGTGAGTTCCTCAACCCGTCCGTGAGCAGCATCGAGTCGAGCTGCGCAGATGGCGTACAGCTTTTCGCCACGCTCCCAGAGCTCGAGGGTCCGATCAAGGCTTGTCTCTCCACGCTCAAGGGTGCGCACGATCTCCTCAAGCTCAGCCTGAGCCTCTTCGAACGGTGGGTGGTCGTCTGCGGGCATCGCGTCGTTGTTCATGTGTTTTCCTGAGACGCGCCGTCATGAGGATCGATCGTATCGACGCGCGCCGCGAGACTACCTCTCGCCAGCATGACATCAAGTCGATCGTCGACCGAGAGACCTGTAGTGTCGGCCAAGAGACGACCTTCGTGGCGAACCAGGGCGTAGCCGCGATCTAGCGTTGCTGATGGCGAAAGGGTGGCGAGTCTCCCCTGGAGGGCACCTACGCGATCTCGTCGCGCCGTGAGCGAGCGATCGAGCTCACCGCGGGCGGAGAGACGCAATGCGTCTAGTCGTGCTCGGACGCTAAGGAGACCAGTTAGTGGCGCTCGGAGCAGGAGCCGACGCTCGCGTTCAAGCCGATCTCTGCTTCGTGAGATGGTCAGCCGCGCGAGTCGTTGCAGATCGTGCCGAGCTGCTTTCAGATCACTCGAGAGCTCACGTGCATCCGGCACGACCAGGGTCGCCGCCGCCGTTGGGGTTGCCGCTCGAGCGTCAGCAGCGAGATCGCAAAGTGGGTGATCGTGCTCGTGTCCGACCGCGGACACGACCGGGACAGGGCTCTCGGCGACTGCTCGGATCACGCGCTCGTCGCTAAACGGAAGTAGGTCTTCGAGCGAGCCACCGCCGCGAGTCATGACGATAACGTCGACGTCGCCATGGGCGGCCAGCGTGTGGAGTCCCCCCGTGATCGCAAGGGGCGCACGCGGCCCCTGCACGGTTGTCTCGAAGATCAGCAGGCGCGCGGCTGGGAAGCGATCCGTGGCAGCCGTGATGACATCCCGCTTGGCAGCCGCCTGAACGCCAGTGAGAACACCGATGCAGTTGGGAATGCGGGGAAGCGTGCGCTTGCGCTCGGCATCGAAGAGTCCCTCATCTGCGAGCTTGGCTCGCAGAGCCTCGAGCTGAGCCAGAACATCACCGAGCCCGACAGGCTCAACCGTGATCGCGCGAAGCTGAAACGTTCCTCGAGCCTCGTACAGGTCGGGACGCCCGAATGCGTGTACGCGGGCACCTTCCGTCAGTGGCACAGCGAGGTTGTCGTAGGTTGAACGCGCCATCGTCACTGACAATGTCGTGCCGTCGTCGACATCGGTCAGTGTCACAAACACGGTTTGCCAGGTCGGTTGGCCTCTGATCTCCGTGACCTCGCCTTCCACCCATACACGGGGAAGGCGCGAAAGCCATGACGCCACGCCGGCGTTGAACTCGGAGACCGGATAGACCTTGCGATCTCCGACCATCCGGGGAGTCGGTTTCACGGCGCCAGCCTATCCGCAGGGCGTGGCGGCTAGAGGAGGATGCGCGTTGCGATATCGGCTGAGCAGCCAGACTCGAGGAGTCCGACCGCTTCGTGGAGGTCGACCTCAGACGCTGCGAGTCTTTGAGCAAGTTCGCTCGGATAGCCCGCCTCAACGAGAACGTGAAGACGCCAGCCTTCAACCTTGGCCTGCTCGTCGCTTCGGGTTTCTATTTCAGATACTTCAGCCATTGCTGCTCGTAGTTCCTTCTATCGGCTTGAGACGCCGCGTGCTGCTAAATGTCAGGAGATCTTGCCGGGCGTGCGTGTTTCTTAACAACGGGTACGTGGCTCTGGTTCAGCCGGTTTCACGCCTGACAGATTGCTCGGCGTGTCGGACGGCCCGCTCGAACTCTGTCAGTTTGGTCGTCAGCTCGAGCTCGAGTTCAGTCTCAAATCCGGCGACCCGTCCCGCTGCCGTGTCCAGTGCGGCCTCCAGGCGTTGGGTGATAAAAGTGACGCGGTCTTCGGCCGTCGATGTCTGTGCCTCGGCCTGTCGCACGACCTGATCGAGCTGGCGCTGGAGGCGCTGGGTCGTTTGTTTAGCGACCTCCGACATACGCACCTCGACCTGTTCCTCGATCTGCTGTACATGCGCAGTGCGCGTGCGCTCTAGCTCGGCCGCCAATCGTGTGCCCGTCTCCTCGCGCGACTCCCTCACCTGTTCATCGAAACGTTGTTCTGCTATCTCGACAACGCGATCTGCGGCTCGCTCCAGTGAACGTTCGAGGGTGATGACGATTCGGCGCTCGGCTTCACCGATCTCTGCGGTGAGACGGTTTCGGGCATCGAGTTCCTCCCGATATGCGTCGTCGCGGAGTGAGCTTGATACCGCCTTTAGTCGTTCCGAGAGCTGGGCGATCTCCCGACGCGACTGCTGCTCCTCGTCGACTATAGCGCCACGTATCTCCTCTGAGAGGGATCCGAGTTGCTCCAGAAATTCGGATCTCGCGTTTTCGATCGTCTGCTCCAGCTCACGATCGAAATCGTGGATATCTCGGGCATGTGACGCCATCTGTTCACTCTGATGTTCGAGCGCCAGTTTCTGCTCGCGACCCTGTCTCTCGACTCGCGAACCGATCTCCTCCTGGGTGCGAGTGAGGTCGTCGCTCCACCCGCGGATCCGGCCGCTCAACTCGTCCTGGACGGCAGCGGCGCGTCGCAGCAACTCGTCGGTGGCCTGCTCCTGCGTTCGGGCGAGAGCGATACTGCGTTCCTCCGCGAGAGCTCGCTCCTGCTCGATAAGAAGGTGTTGAGAGCGAGCTCGCTCCTGGGCGAGCGTGCGTTCGAGCTCGACAGCGCGTTGCGTCGCGTGGCTCTCGAGCCGAGCGTCGATATGGCGGTATGCCTCGTCCGCGACAGTCGTGAGCCGCCGATCTCGTCTTCGCATACGGCTCAAGATCGCTAGTCCGATCTCTCCGACGGCGAACGCAGCCAACGCGGCGAAGGCCACTCCGTAGGTCTGCCATTCACCTTCACTGCGAATCAGGGATAAGGCCAGGCCGGCTACTGCCGCAGCCGCGCCGATGCCGAACAGTGTCGCGATAGCAACGAGGACGACCTCCGTTGCTCGGCCTGCTGCGATCGCAAGAAGGGTCAGCGCAAATAGTGCGGCTGCACCAACAACAACGATCTCGGCAACTGTGCTCATGGTTCGATCGTAGATCGCGGGATCGTCAGCCGCTTGGATCCCAGAGTTCTGGCCTCTGCGCCTAGCGTGACGCCGGGGCTGGTTCGGTGGGGCGGCGGGCGATCCAGATCATGTCTTCTCCCTGCGCCAAAGGCCGGCGGTCAAACCATCCGAACTCACCGACTACCTCGAAACCAGCGACGAGAAGCAGCAGGCGCCAGTCCTCGACCTCGGCCCAGTGCAGGTGCATCACCGTTTGATCCTTTTCGCGCCGCACTGATAAGACAAGTTCTTGGGCGACGGTGTCCCAGTCGGCACGCTCCCAGATACCCGGTTCACGTTCGAGCCACTTGCCATGCGTCTCCGTGACGTCTCGAGTGCTGGGACGGAACACGTCGAAGACGAGCTGTCCGCCGGGCTCAAGCAGCGAGAATGCAGCGCGGAGCGCCGCGAGACGCTCCGTGTCGTTCTCGAGGTGGAGATAGGCCCGAAACGGGACCATGACGAGTGGTACGGCACCAATGTCGGGAGGCGCGCGTAGGTCTCCCACTCGTAGGTCCAGAAGCTCACGGACTCCAGCCTGCGACGCTCGCTCCGCGCAGAGGTCGAGCATCGCTTGCGAGGAGTCGATGCCGGTCACTTCGATGCCCAACTGGGCGACTGGCACCGCGATTCGGCCGGTGCCGACCCCGAGCTCGATCACCCGTCCACCTGCAGCGCGAGCGAGTTCGACATAGAAGCCGATGTCCTCGACCACAGAGCCACTCCATGCGTCGTAGAACCCAGCGATCGCGTCATAGGCGCTGGCGGGTTTCTGGTCTCGTTCGTCGGGACTCACGTGGGTTTGCTCGCGTCTGTGGCGGGGCCGCCCGCTTGTTCTCCGGAGCGACGAAATCGCTGAGAGGCACGATGATAGTCTCAGGCCGGTGGACGTCCAGAGCCTGGAAGAAGAGGCACAAGACGCGATTGCTGCGGCTGTATCTGCTGAGGAGCTCGACGCCGTGCGCGTGCAGTATCTCGGCCGAAATGCGGCGCTGCCGCAGGCGCTTCGTGAGGTCCGCGACAAGGAGACGGGCCGAGCGCTCAACGAGGCGCGTCGCCGCCTATCTGACGGTATCGACGCTCAACGTGAAGCTCTCGAAAGCGAGGAGCTGGAGCGGCGCCTCTCGGAGGAGGTCGTTGATATCACCCTTCCCGGGGCTGGTCGGCCACGCGGTCACCTCCACCTGATTACGCAGATCCGGCGAGAGATAGAAGACATCTTCCTCGGGTTGGGATACGAGGTCGTCGACGGACGTGAGGTCGAGACGACGTACTACAACTTCACGGCGCTCAACATGCCCACATGGCATCCCGCGCGCTCGCCCCTAGCGTCGCTGTATCTCGACGACGACACGGTGTTGCGCACCGAGACGTCCCCCGCTCAGATTCACACAATGGAACAGCGCAGGCCGCCCATTTACATGGTGTCGCTGGGGCGCGTGTACCGGCGCGACACACCCGACGCAACCCATGTGCCGATATTTCATCAGGTCGAGGGTCTTGCTGTGGACGAGGGCATCACGCTCGCGGACCTCAAGGGAACCTTGCGCCACGTGATGCGCGCGCTGTTCGGCGAGGATCGCGAGATTCGCTTTCGCACGCACTACTTCCCGTTTACCGAGCCGTCGATCGAGCCAGACGTCTCGTGCTTCCTCTGCGACGGTGCGGGATGCAATGTCTGTCGTCAATCTGGTTGGATCGAGATGGGAGGCGCTGGGCTTGTCGATCCGAAGCTCTATGAGCCGGTCAACTACGACCCTGAGCGTGTCTCTGGGTTCGCGTTCGGGCTCGGCCTCGAGCGCATCGCCATGCTCCGCCACGGCTTGCCCGATCTCAGGCAGCTCTGGGAGAACGACCTACGCTTGCTTCACCAGTTCTGAGATGAGCGACTCCCGACTCGTCGAGAGCCGTAGACGGTTCGTAGGTGAACCGGCATGAAGGTGCC
Organism: Actinomycetes bacterium; assembly: GCA_030624785.1. GTDB lineage: Bacteria > Actinomycetota > Thermoleophilia > Gaiellales > Gaiellaceae > JAUVPB01. Next base: position 792 of record JAUXJK010000142.1, on the reverse strand, counting down.
GATCTCGTGGCTGCGGGAGTACGTCGACATTCGGGTGTCTCTCGACGCGCTGGCCGAGAGGCTCGCGGTGGCCGCCGCCGAGGTAGAGCAGGTCGTGCCCGTCGGATTGAGCGATGACGGCGACAACCTCTCGCGCTTCGAGGTGGGCCGGGTGCTTGAAGCAGTGAAGCACCCAAACGCTGATCGCCTTCAGCTGTGTCAGGTCGACGTTGGCGAGCCGGACCCGTCCCAGATCGTGTGTGGTGCGTGGAACTTTGCTGCCGGCGCGACCGTGGCGGTTGCGCAGCCCGGCGCGACGTTGCCCGACGGCATGCAGCTCAAGCGCGTGAAGCTGCGCGGCGAGACCTCTGAAGGCATGATCCTTGCCGAGGACGAGATAGCTCTCGGTGGTGAGCATGACGGGATCATGGTGCTTGGCGGAGAGCATGTCCCCGGGACGCCGCTCGTTGATGTCTTGCCTCTAGTCGACCACGTACTCGACATCGAGGTAACCGGAAATAGGCCGGATCTTCTCTCGATCTACGGGCTCGCGCGCGACATCGCCGCGCTACTCGACACAGAGCTTCGTCCACCGCCTGGCGTCGAGCCGGCCGGTGGGGCTGCGCAACCCGTTTCGATCGAGATCGATGACCCCGAAGGCTGTCCGCGCTACATCGGCCGTGCATTCAGCGGCGTCGAGATCGGCCAGTCACCGCAGTGGCTCAGGACGCGTTTGCACCGTGCCGGAATGCGGGCGATCTCAAACGTCGTCGACATCACGAACTACGTGATGCTCACGTTCGGCAGCCCGCT
>JAUXJK010000044.1 GCA_030624785.1 Actinomycetes bacterium | reverse complement strand
TGCGAGAACACCAGGCGAATCCTTTTCACTGACTCTCGCGGTCCCACCGGAGTTGCCGACTGCAAGCGCAACGAGGTCTCAGTTCCCAACACGGTCGGGCGGCGCCTCGCTACAGCAGAGGGAATCCTTACGCGCGTGTCACTGCTCCCAACAATCGTTACCCGCCCGGCAGAGCCCGGCGAGCAACTCGGCCTGGTCGTCGATCAGCTCCCGGCCGAAGGAACGCTCTCGACGTTCGACACGGTTCGGCTCGTCGTCGCAGAAGCACAGCAAGGCGTTGTCCCGAACGTGGTTGGAAGGCGTGTCGAGAAGGCTGAAGAAACACTGGTCGGACGAAAACTGCAGACCATCGTGACCGAGAGCGATGAGGGCGAAGCAGGCGTCGTAATCAGTCAGTCGCCTCGAGGTAACGTCGCAGCGACGCCGGGAATGGTTGTCGAACTGACCGTCGGTGGCGTCAAACCCGACGTGACGAAGCGGGCCGGCACCTAGTATTCGTGCCCTCGTACGTCCGTGCGACGTCTACGAAGGCCGCAGGGGACTCAAGGTGACGTCGGTGCTTCCTTCACTGGCCGTGACAGGAACCGACTGCCCCGCTCGCTGAAACGCCAGGGCAGATCAACGGCCTTCGAGATACCGATGCGACGCGACGCGACCACATCCACGACGTCCGACCCGGTCGCGAATGCGAATGGCTCCGCGAGAACCGAGTCGCCGTCCTGACCACGCGTCACGCCGAGAGCCTCACAGAGTCGGCCGGGGCCAGAACACAGCTCGCGTGAATTGGAACGGCCGCGACGCGTCTGCATGGCGGCAATGCCCTCGAGCGGCTCGAGCGCGCGAATCAGAACGGCTGAAGCTCTGTCGTCTTCACACACGATGTTCATGCACCAGTGCAGCCCATAGGAGCGATACACGTATACGGCTCCGGCAGACCCAAACATCGTGCGCGTCCGAAGTGTTTCTCCCCGATAGGAGTGGCTAGCCGGCTCGCTCTGATCGTACGCTTCAACCTCCACGATCCTGCCGCCAACGCCCTCAAACAACAGGGTGGATCCGATGAGCTCTGGTGCAACCTCGACCGCTGGCCGAACGAAAAACTCGCGGCCACCGTGGCTCTGCCGCGCCATGTCCTCAGGCAGACAGTGTACCGCTGACGGCCCGGGCGACAGCGTCGCACACACGCTCTTGTTGGTGTTCCGTGATGTCGGTGAAAAACGGAAGCGCGAGCGTGCGCGAACTCGTGTCTTCGCACACGGGGAACATTCCTTCTCGAAAACCAAACTGCTCGCGCATATATGGCTGGAGATGAATTGATGGCAGGTATCGGCTGGTCGAGATACCTGCATCTGCAAGTTGAGAAATCACAGCTTCACGGTCGATCTCCGAAGCCAGCTTCACGACGTAGACAAACCACGAACGAGTGTGGTCGGGATCGTCGGAACACGGCGTCTCAAGCCCAGGTACGACGTCGAGAGCCTCCGTGTATCGCGTCGCGGCCGTCGAACGAGCCGCGAGCACGTCGTCCAGTTTCTCAAGTTGGCCAACGCCTATGGCTGCCGTGACATCGCTCATCCGGTAGTTGAAGCCAAGTCGCGCATGCTCGAGCCAGCCCCCGCTGTCGGCGCGCCCCTGATTCGCGAGGCTCTTAGCCAAACGCCATTCGTCTACGGTCTCGACAACGAGCGCCCCGCCCTCCCCCGTGGTGATCTGCTTGTTCGGATAGAACGCAAAGACCGTTGGGTGTCCGTGCGAGCCGAGGGCTTGCCCCCGGTAGCGGGCGCCGAGTGCTTCGCAGGAATCCTGGATGAGCGCGAGTTCGTAGCGAGCGGCGATATCTCGAAGCTCATCGAGCTCCACTGGGTAGCCAAAAATGTCGATCGGGAGAATGGCCCGCGTACGCGGCGTAATCGCGTTCTCGACCGCCGCGGGATCGAGATTGAGCGTGTCCGGATCTATGTCGACAAAGACAGGTTTTGCACCTTCGTAGAGCACGCAGTTCGCCGAAGCCACGAAGGAGAATGGCGAGGTGATGACCTCGTCTCCTGCGGAGATCTCGGCCATGCGAACTGCAAGATGCAGACCCGTCGTTCCACTCGAGACAGCGACCGCATGGGGCGCGTCGACTGCGGCCGCGACAAGATGCTCAAAGCGTTCGACCATTGGGCTGAGGGCGAGTCGTCCCGATGTAAGAACATCAGCGACAAGCTCGCGCTCGCGCTCGCCGATCGCAGGGAGAGCGAGTGGGATGGGATCACTCATGAGCAGTCGATCCGACTCCCCGGACGACATCTGAGCGAAACGGACGGACCAACCTGGCGCTCAGACGATCCGCCCTAGCTAGCGGTCGGGTTGCCAGCGGCCTGCGTTCGCATGGCTGGCGAATACTCCAACCACTGCGACCACCGATCGTCGCGTCCGCGAACGACGTCGAGGTAGGTCTGTTGGAGAGCCGTCGTTAGCGGGCCCGGTTCGCCGATCGTGATGTCATCCACCGAGCGGATGGGCGTCACTTCCGCGGCCGTTCCAGTCATGAACAATTCATCTGCCGCATAGAGATCCGTTCGGATCAGTTGTTTCGATCGCACCTCGTGGCCAAGCTCTCGCGCGATCGTTACGACAGCGTCCCGTGTCAGACCGGGCAGGATCGAGGCTGAGAGGTCGGGCGTGTAGAGGACGCCGTCCTTGACGAGAAAGAGATTCTCACCTGAGCCGTCGCCGACGTAGCCATCCTCGGTCAGCAGGATGGCCTCTTCGTAGCCGGCGCGTGATGCCTCCAGCACCGCCAGCATCGAGTTCAGGTAGACCCCGGTCGCCTTCGCCGCGTGTGGAATCGTATTTGCACCGACGCGTCGCCAGGTCGAGATCTTGGCGCGAATACCGCTCTCCATCGCGTCTTCGCCCAGATACGTACCCCAGGGCCAATTCATGATCGCGACGTAGACCGGATTGTCACGGGGTGGCACGCCGAGCGTTCCGTAGCCGTAGAACGCAATCGGCCGGATATACGACTCCGGAAGACCATTCGTGTCGACGACATCGTGCGTCGCTTGAACGAGCTCGGCAACCGAATACGGGATGTCCATGTAGATCAGCTGAGCCGACCGATGGAGCCGCTCCATGTGATCGGTCAGACGGAACACGGCGGGACCGTTCGGTGTTTCGTAGCACCGGATCCCTTCGAACACGCCGGAGCCGTAGTGAAGACCGTGACACCCAACGTGCACGGTCGCGTCGGCCCAGTCGACGAGCTCACCGTTGAACCAGATCTTCTCGGTTGCCTCCACGCACTCAGCTTAGACGCTCGCACCGGCACGGCTTAGTCCGAGCCGATAGAGCGAGCGCTCACGTCTGCAGCTTTCGCACTCGCGAGCTTGACCAGGTCATGGGGCGCGAGCGCCACCATGTGGCGCACGGATCCAGCGCCTGCCCACACCACGTCGTGGCTCAGCAGACGGCGGTCGCAGATAGCCGTGCGAATGTTCGGTAACGGGAACGGCGCCACGCCGCCGACCTCGAAGCCAGTTCGATCGAATACGACAGCCGGCTTCGCAATCTTCACCGACTTGGCGCCGACGGCCTTGGCGATCTTGGCGTCGTCGGCCCGTGAAGACCCCGAAACCATCACCAGAGCGGGGTCACCGTCGCATACGAAGATCAGCGACTTGACGATCTGGTCCGGGCCACAGCCGATTGCACGCGCCGCCGCCGTAGCGGTGGGCGTGCTTTCGAGAAACTCGTGTAGCCGCGCCTCGACACCCGCTCCGACGAGCACGTCGGCAACTCGCCGAACCGCTTCCGGAACCGTGTCGTCGTCCGGAGCGGCAGGCGGATCGAGGCCCGTCTCATCACCACGATTGTCCATCTCGTCAAGGAGCATACGGCGGCTCGTCAGGGTCGGCCCGGTATTTCGCCAGCCGTCGGCTCCGGTTCCGATCGAAACCACTTGAGCCATAAGCTCCATGCTGTGGAAGCACTACTCGCGTTCTTTGCGGCACTCGTCGCGCTGCGCCTGGCAGGCGACCTGGCTGGCCGGTGGCGCGAGAACCGCAGACCAGAGCTTGCGTGGTGGTCTGCCGGGCTGGTGTCTTACGCTCTCGCCGCCGGCGCGCTCTCCTGGGGTGCTGCCGCCGGCTGGGATGACCGCGTTTTCCGCCTCTACTACCTATTCGGTGGTTTGCTCACGGCCGCGCTTCTCGGGGTCGGATCGCTCCGCAAGGCAGGCGTGAAACATGCGGGCATGGCTGGACTTCTATTCGCCGGGCTCGCCGTCGGCCTCGTGATCGGGGTACCGCTCGAGCCCGCTGTAAGCGGCTCGGGAATACCCGAAGCACAGGAGCACCTAGAGCTGGCACCCCTTCGCATAGTGGCGATTCTCGCGAACACAGTCGGAACGCTGGCGCTGGTCGGCGTCGCACTCGGATCGCTGCGCCAGCAGCCTCTCTCGAACGGCCTCGTGCTCGCGGGTATTGCTCTGGCGGCTATCGGAAGCGCAGTCGCAGGACTCGGCGTCGCGCCGACAAGCTTCTTCATCGCGGGTGCCGCGCTTCTGCTCTACGCTGGCTTCGCGACGGCGAGCGGAGCTCGTCTCACGCTTTCCGTGCTCACCGACCTGACGAAAGGAACACGCGATGGCCACGGCGCAGAGATCACGTGACCTAACCAGGTATCAGATGTACATAGGGGGCGAATGGGTCGACGCCGAGGCCAGTGCAAGTTTCGAGAGCCAGAACCCATATCTCAGCGAGCCATGGGCCGAGGTTCCTGAAGGCTCCGCGGACGACGTTGACGGCGCGGTGCGTGCGGCGCGCAAGGCGTTCGACGCGGGCGACTGGCCCAACATGACCGGCCGTGAGCGGAGCAAGCTTCTCCTTCGGCTCGCGGGGCTCGTCGCGGACAACGCCGACCAGCTCGGAGAGGTCGAAACCCGCGATAACGGCAAGCTCCTACGCGAGATGCAGGGTCAGTGTCGGCTTCTGTCGGAGTGGTTCGAGTTCTACGCAGGAGCTGCTGACAAGATCAACGGTGAGGTAATCGCCTCGGACAAGCCAAACTTCCTTGTGTACACGCGCAAGGAGCCGATCGGCGTCGTCGCTGCGGTGCTTCCCTGGAACTCGCCCCTGTTGTTGCTCGCTTTCAAGCTGGCGCCAGCCCTGGCTGCGGGCTGCACGTTTGTTGCAAAACCGTCGGAGCAGACGCCCGTATCGACTCTCGAGTTCGCCCGCCTCATGGACGAAGCCGGGTTCCCGCCCGGCGTATTCAACGTCGTCACGGGATCCAGCGATCTTCCGGGCAAGGCTCTGGTTTCACATCCTGGCGTCGACAAGATCGCGTTCACGGGTTCGACCCTTACCGGGATCAACGTCGTGCGCGCGGCAGCCGAGAATCTGTCCCGGGTCACGCTCGAGCTCGGCGGCAAGTCTCCGAATATCGTCTTCGACGACGCGGATCTCGAAGCGGCCACGAATGGCACAGTCGCCGGGATCTTCGCCGCGACCGGGCAGACCTGTATCGCCGGATCGCGACTGATCGTGCACGAGAACGTTCACGACGAACTGGTCGAACGCCTCGTAGCCCGCGCGAAGACGATCAAGCTGGGCGATCCCTCAGACCCTTCCACAGAGATGGGGCCCGTCGCGTTCCGCGATCAGCTGGACAAGGTCGTCGGAATGATCAATGGCGGCGTCGACGAAGGAGCCAAGCTCGCATACGGCGGCCGCCAGGACCCGGACGCGGGCGAGTTGTTCGTGCAGCCCACGATCCTGACAGAGGTCGACAACGGCATGCAGATCGCCCAGGAAGAGGTCTTTGGGCCAGTTCTCTCGGTGCTTCGCTTCTCGAGCGAAGACGAGGCGGTCGCCCTGGCGAACGACACTCGATTCGGGCTTGCAGCAGGCGTCTGGACGAAGGATGTCCACCGCGCACACCGGGTTGCACACAGAGTTCGCGCCGGCACGGTCTGGGTAAATGCCTATCGAGCCATCTCGTTTACCACCCCGTTTGGTGGCTTCGGCATGAGCGGCTGGGGACGAGAGAACGGCGTCGCGGCAATCGACCACTACACCGAGTCGAAGTCGATCTGGGTGGAGCTCTCCGGGGGCACCCGGGATCCGTTCGTGATGGGTTGATAATCGCCATATCGATTGGTGCGAGATGAAACGGATCAACTTCATCGGACTCGGAAACATGGGCGGGCGGATGGCCAAGAGGCTCGCCGAGAACGGTTTCATCGTCGCCGGGTACGACCCTCGGCCCGGCGTGGCGACGGAACTTGGGATCGTGGGCCTTCCATCCGTGGCGGCTGCCTGTGACGCTGACGCGCTATTCCTCTCCCTCCCGTCGTCCCGCGAGGTCGAAGCGGTTTTTGAGGAGCCGGGCGGCATTCTCGAAAGCGCCGCGCCACGTCTCGTGGTCGTCGACATGACCACCGCTGAAGCCGGCTCCACTCGTCGCCTCTACGCGAAGGCGAAGGAGCGCGAGATCGCATTGCTCGATGCTCCGATCTCTGGTGGGCCCAAGCCGGCGGACGCCGGCACGTTGACGATCATGGTCGGCGGCGACGACGCCGCTCTCGCCCATGTGCGGCCAGCATTGGAGACACTTGGCTCGAACATTCACTATCTCGGTGGTAGCGGCAACGGACACGTCGCGAAGGCCGTGAACAACTTCCTCAATGCCGTCAACCTCGCGTCGGCATCCGAAGCCATGGTCCTGGGCGTGAAGTGTGGCCTGGATCCAGGCCAACTTCGCGAGGTAATCAACGGCTCAAGCGGTCGCAACTGGGCGACCGAGGTGCGATTCGAGCGCATTCTCGCGGGCGACTACCAAGAAGGCGCGCTCAAGACTGAGCTCATGGTGAAGGATCTCGGCGTATATCTCGGCCTGATCGATGAGCAGGACGCTCCCAGCTTCCTCGCCAAACCGACCATGGGCGCCTACCAGCTCGCAATCGAAGAAGGCCACGGCGCGAGTCCTGCGAACCGCCTCGTGGATGTCATTGGCGACCTCGCCGGCGGCGTCCGCATGCAAGGCGCCGCGGCGGAAGCCTCCGATGAGTAGGCATCCGCGGCCTAGGCCCTGCGAGACGCACCCGCGGCAAGCAGCGTCGAGCTAGCCGCTGAGTTTTTCGCGTACGAGCTCGTTCACAACGCGAGGGTCTGCCTTGCCCTGCGTCTCTTTCATTACCTGGCCCACGAAGAAGCCAAGCAGCCCTTCTATGCCCGCTCGGAACGCGTTCACCAGGTCCGGATTGGCCTCGAGAATCGCGTCGACCAGCGGCCCGAGCTCAGCCGTGTCGCTGACCGCGGCGTCCTCGAGATAGGGTGCGGCAGCGAAATCGGCATCACCGCTGTGCGCAAGCGCGGTAGTGAACGTTTCGCGCGGCAGTGTCTCCCTCGCTTCGATCACCTTCGCCAACTCGCCAGCGTCGACGGCGGTCGGGTCAACACCTGCTGCCGAGAACTGATTCTGCAGAACGTTGGCACTCGCTTTCGCGTCGACACCTGCCTCCACGATCGCCTCGAAGAGAGCCACCATCGCGGGTGAGCCGTTCAGTACCTGGGCGTCGTAGAAGGAGAGACCAAACGTTGTCTCAAGGCGACGCAGACGCGTCGCAGGCTGCTCTGGAAGTTGTGACGCCTGAGCATCGATCATCGCGGCATCGGGCTCGACCGCGACCAGATCTGGTTCGGGAAAGTAGCGATAGTCGTGGGCCTCTTCCTTCGAGCGCAGCGACGAAATCTTGCCAGACTGAGGATCGAAGTGGAGCGTCTCTTGCTCGACCGCCCCACCGCCTTCGTACACGCCGATCTGACGCTCAACCTCGGCTTCGATCCCCCGCGCAACGAACATGAACGAGTTCATGTTCTTCAGCTCGGTCTTGGTACGAAACCCTTCCTCACCGAGCTTGCGTACCGACACGTTCGCGTCACAGCGCAGTGAGCCCTTCTCCATCTCGGCGTCGGATATGCCGAGCTCGACAACGGTTTGCCGCAACAACTGGAGGAACAGCCTCGCATCGTCCGCATTGTGGAGGTCAGGTGCAGTGACGATTTCGACGAGAGGCGTGCCGCCGCGGTTGAAGTCGACAAGTGAGGTCTCAGCTCCCTGGATGCGTCCTGCGGTGCCGCCGACGTGAACCGTCTTCGCCGCATCCTCCTCAAGGTGCACGCGCACGATCCCAACCTCGAGCTGATCGTTCTCCCGTGGAACGACAAACCGTCCCTCGCCACAGATCGGCTGATCGTACTGCGAGATCTGGTACCCCTTCGGAAGATCTGGGTAGAAGTAGTTCTTTCGATGAAAGAGCGATCGCTTGGCAATGGCACAGCCAAGGGCTTGGCCGAGCAGGATTGCCCATTCAACGGCCTGGCCGTTCAGCACAGGCAGTGCGCCCGGATGGGCCAGACAGACTGGGCACGTGCGTGTATTCGGCTCTTCGCCTCGCACGTTCTCGCAGCGACAGAACATCTTCGTTCGTGTCTTTAGCTGTACGTGAATCTCGAGGCCTATTACGGGCTGCCACTCGCTCATCTCTGCCCGCCGCGCGCAGGATCGATTTCAGCGCCGATTCGGTTCATCTCAGTCGCTCCGGAACCACGTCAAAGGCCAATGCAGTCTCGAGGGCGTGCCCGATCTGTAGCAAGCGATTCTCCGAGAACTGCGGGCCCACGATCTGGAGTCCGACAGGTAGACCTTCGGAAAGGCCGCAGGGGATCGATAGACCGGGCAACCCAGCCATGCACGACGGAATCGTGAGTAGGTCGGCGACGTACATCGCAATCGGATCAGCCGTCCGAGCGCCAAGAGGAAACGCAACCGTCGGTGAGGTCGGCGAGAGAAGCGCGTCGTAGCGCTCGAAGGCCTCTGCATGCTCGTTGCGAATGAGCGTCCGCACCCGTTGCGCCTGGCCGTAGAAGGCGTCGTAGTAGCCGGCCGACAGGGCGTACGTGCCGAGCATGATGCGTCGACGTGGTTCCGCGCCGAATCCTTCCCAACGGGAGCGCTCGTACATCTCAGATAGGTCGCTCGGCTCCGAGGCGCGATGCCCGTAGCGAACGCCGTCGTAGCGTGAGAGATTCGCACTGGCTTCGGCGGGCGCGATGAGGTAGTAGCACGCCAACCCGTACTCGACCGAGCGCGGCAAGCTGGTTTCCTCTACGTCGGCTCCCAGGCTATCGGCGAGCGTGATGGCAGCCTCAACAGACGCCTTGACTCCGGGCTCTATCCCCTCGGCGTCATTGAGCTCCTTCGGAACGCCAAGCCTGACACCGTTGAGGCTGTCAGCGGTTGGAATGGTCACGGGTTCCGGTAGCTCGACCGTCGTCGAGTCGTTGCGATCTCGCCCCGCGAGTACCTCGTAGAGCAGCGCGCAGTCGCGCACGGTCTTGGCCATCGGACCAACTTGATCGAGACTCGACGCGAATGCGATGACGCCGTAGCGAGAGACCGTGCCATACGTTGGACGCAGGCCGACGATGCCGCAAAGAGCCGCGGGCTGTTTGATCGAGCCGCCTGTATCGGAGCCGAGAGCCCACGGTGCGAGGCCGCCCGCTACTGCCGCCGCTGAGCCTCCCGACGATCCGCCGGGCACGCGATCGAGATCCCACGGATTGCGCGACGGTCCGTACGCCGAGTTCTCGGTGCTTGAGCCCATCGCAAACTCGTCGAGATTCGTCTTGCCGAGAACGGGCATGCCGGCGTCACGGCAGCGTTCGACGACCGTGGCGTCGTACAACGGCACGTACCCCGCCAGGATCTTCGACGCCGCGGTCGTTTCGAGGCCTTTGGTGCTGATGCAGTCCTTGACCGCGATCGGCACGCCCTCGCCGCTCTCGCCGTCCGGGCTGTCTCCCTGACGAAGATACGCGTGAATTTCCGGGTCTCGCTCAGCGATCGCGTCGGCGTAGGCACGAGCGAGCTCGCCTGCTGTGATCTCGCCCGCGCCAAGCAGGGTCTGCGCGGCCTCTGCCGTCAGTGAGAGGGTGTCGATCGTCACTCGCCGGCTGCGGGTACGCGGAACGACCCGTCGTGAGGGTCAGGAGCATTCGAGAGCGCGTCGTCCCGCTCAAGCGATGGTCGCGACTCGTCCTTATCCCACACATTGGCGAGGTCGAGCGGGTGAGACATCGGCTCGACGTCGCTGAGGTCTAGCTCGGCAACTCGACCGACGGCCTCGAGAATCGCACCGAGCTCAGATCTGAGCTGCGCTAGCTCGGACTCGGGGACTGCGAGGCGGGCAAGCCGCGCTA
>JAUXJK010000025.1 GCA_030624785.1 Actinomycetes bacterium | reverse complement strand
GTCCATGGCGTTGTCCTGAGCGGCTTCGGTGGCGAAGTACTTCGCCATGCCGGCCTCGAGGTCGGAACGCTCGCCCGTTGCCTTCTTCTGGGCGGCCTGAATCGTGAGCAGACGAGCCGCCTCGGCACGGGTTGCCATCTTGGCAAGCATCAACTGCACCGCCTGGTGGTGTCCGATCGGCTTGCCAAAGGCCTCGCGCTCCTGTGCGTACTTGAGCGAGTCCTTCAGAGCAGCGTCGGCCAGGCCTGCACCTCGCGCTGCAACGTTGACGCGACCGACTTCGATGCCGTTCATGAAGTACTGAAACCCACGACCAATGCCAGCCTCGCCGCCGAGCACGCTTGAGGCTGGGGTGCGGTACCCGTCGAACACAAGCTCTGTCGATTCAACACCCTTGTAGCCGAGCTTCTTGAGCCCAGGCATCGGAATCGTCAGGCCCGGCGGATTGGTTTCAGGCTCCTTCTCAATGATGAAACCGGTCATGCCCTTGTGCGGCGGATCGGTATTCGGGTCCGTCTTTACGAGCAGCATGATGATTCCAGAACGCCACCCGTTCGTGACCCACATCTTCTGGCCATTGATGATGTAGTCGTCTCCATCTTGCTCGGCCGTCGACAGGATCGACTGAACGTCTGAGCCAGCGTGCGGCTCGGTCATTGAGAAAGCTGCGCGGATCTCGCAGCCTGCGAGCTTGGGCAGGTACTTCTGCCGCTGTTCTTCGGTGCCGTGGAGGCGGATCATGTAAGAGGCGATGAAGCTCCCGTTGAGGATTCCCGAGAGCGTCACCCAGCCCCGTGAGAGCTCCATGATGATCATCGCGTACGTGTCGAGCGAAAGCCCGAGCCCGCCGTACTCCTCCGGAATCGTTGTCCCGAACAGGCCCATGTCTCGCATCGTTTCGACCATGGCAGTCGGAAACTCGTCTGCGTGCTCCAGGTCGGACGCGTAGGGAACGACGTCCTTGTCAACGAAGTCGCGGACTGCCGCGATGATCTCTTCTTGTTCCTCTGTCACACCAAACGTTTCCATTACGAGTCGCTGGTCTTCGCGTCGGCCAGCGGTGCGAAAGCCGTCACGAGATCGTCTTCCGAGTCGATCGACTTCACAGCCGCTTCCACCGCGTCGACCTGCTCGGTGCTCAGTGCGATGCGCGCATTCTCGCGGTACTTCGCGGAGACCTCTTCTCGGCTCATCGGATTGTCCGGGCCGCCCTTCTGGTGTTCGAGTTCCGCCTCCAGCAACTCGCCGTTGGCAAGTTTGATGCTGACGCCACCTGGGAACCCCTCGGAGGGATACGACGCGTAGTCCTTGGTCTCGTAGCTCACCTTGGCTGCGATATCGAGCACCTTCTGCTCGGAGATCGCCTCATCGGTGTAGTCGGATATACCGACCTTCCCGCGGGAAAGCATGGCCGCTGTCGAGTACTGCAGGGAAAACTTTCCTTCGTACTCGGAGCGAGGAGCCCGCTTGAGATTCTCCGGCTCGAGCACGAGCGCGACCCCGGCTTCGGGCACGCGAACAGTGATCTCGTCGATCTCGTCAGACGTGAACGTTCGGCCCGCGGCGAGTGACGCTGTCGCGCCGAGGGAACCGTGGATGAAGTGACATGCCGGATAGGGCTTGTACGCAATTCTCGGAGTTTCCCATCGCTCGCCGAGATCGGAGAGCTGCTCTTCGAGGTCGATCTCCTTGATCCCGAGAAACGCGTGGTACACGCCGAACTTGCCCTCGAACACTGAGCGTGGCCCGATCGCTCCGAAAGCCGCGAGCTGGTTGGCGATCAGCGCACCATGGGCAGCCCAGGCAGGATGGATCGGCTTCGTGGGCGTGCCATCGGCGAGATAGGCGAACAGGCCGGATGCCATCGAGCCTGCGATACCAAGCGCTCGCGTGATGGTCTCCGCGTCGTTGCCCAGCAGGCGACCGGCAGATGCCGTCGCACCGAAAATGCCGCAGATCGCGGTTGGATGAAAGCCACGCTTGTGGAACGCGCCGGGCGTGGCCATGCCGACGCGCGTCACGACCTCGTTGCCGATCACGATCGCTGTCATCAGATCCTTGCCTGATGCACCCTTCGCCTGAGCCGTCGCAAGGCTGGCGGGGCAGACGACCGTGCTGACGTGGCTCACGGAGTCTGAGTGCGTGTCGTCGAAGTCAAGCCCATGGCAGAGCATGGCGTTGGCAAATGCCGCGTTCGCCGCGGGCATGCCCTCGCTCTGGCCAATGACGACAGCGTCGCCAATCCCGCCGAGCTCGCGCATCGTCGAGCGTCCCTCGGTGGCTATTCCCATGGCGGTCGCGGCGAGGCCGCAGCCGATCGTGTCAAGCAGGTGGTTCTTTGCGTGCTCGACGACATCGTTCGGGATATCGTCGTAGCCAAGCGTCGTCGCGAACTCGGCGAATCTTTCAGCTGCCGTTGTCACGTCGTATCTCCTCTCGCTTTCGGCTCTCCGGCCTGCCCCACGTGCGGGGCGCCGGCTCAATCGGCCATTGGGTCGGATCTATCTTGCTGCCTAGTGTGCCGGACGCCGCGCTAGACCGTCCAGTCCACGTCGGTTCCCGGATACATGTTTGCCACTTCCGGAGCATCCTTCTTGTAGACCATGAATGTCCGCTTGAACTCGATTACAACCTCGCGTCGCTGGTTGAGACCACGTGAGCGCATCGAGACGATGCCGACATCGGGTTTCGAGCCCGACTCTCGTAGATCGAGGATTTCGCTTTCGGCCCACAATGTGTCGCCGACAAAGACCGGCTTCGGAAGCTTGATATCTGTCCACGCGAGATTGGCGGTTGCGTTCTCGCTCGTATCCGGCACGGTCATGCCAGTAACCAATGCAAGCGTGAAGGCGCTGTTGACAAGCGGCTGCTTAAAGCGCGTTCCTTCCGCGTAGGGCACGTTGAAGTGCATCTGGTTGGTGTTCAACGTCAGGTTCGTAAACCAGATGTTGTCGGTTTCGGTGACTGTGCGACCCAGGCGGCTCTTGAAGACGTCTCCGACATCGAAGTCCTCGTAGAAACGACCTCGCCACTCTTTTGGAGCCTGCGCGCTTTCGTCAGCCATTCGTTCTCCTCTTCCAAAGGGGCCCTCCGCGTGGTGCGGAGCAGTCCCAGCGTTATATGTCAGACATTCATTGTGTGTCAACCGTGAGGTAGGGTGCGGCCGTTCCAGGGCCGAGATACGACGGGCTCCAGCTTGACACCGTGATGGAAGTCAGACATAAAGACGACTCCGGCGAACGCACCGATGGGAGGATCCCCTCTTGAAGGCAGTCCGAATTCATGAGTTCGGTAACGCAGATGTCCTGAAGATCGACGAGATCGACGAGCCAAAGGCTGGCCCAGGCGAGGTCACGATTGCGATCAAGGCGAGCGGTCTCAACCACCTTGATGTCGACGTGCGCGAGGGAATTTCGCGATTTCCCGTGTCGTTCCCACACACCATGGGTATCGAGGTAGCGGGTGACATCATCGAGATCGGAGACGGCGTCGAAGGATGGAGCATCGGCGACCGAGTCAATCCATACGTGATGGCACCGTGCGAGCGATGCGAATTTTGTCGAACAGGTCGCGAATCGATCTGCGTTCAACCGGGATTCATCAGTTTCAGCACTGGTGGCGGCTACGCCGAGCAGGTCGTCGTCAAGGCCGGGCAACTCATCAAGATTCCCGACTCCGTGTCCTACGAAGAGGCGGCAGCCACACAGGTCGCGTTCGGTACGGCGTGGCACATGCTGTTTGCCCGAGGTCGGCTGAGTGCTGGCGAATCGGTGCTCGTCAATGCTGTTGGTAGCGGCATCGGCTCAGCTGCTGTTCAGCTGGCCCGCCACCTCGGTGCGCTTGTGATTGGCAACGCCTCCTCTCAGGAGAAGCTCGATCGCGCGATGGAACTGGGGATGGACTTCGGTATCAACCGGCTTGACGAGGACATTGCGGCGCGGGTTATGGAGATCACTGATGGCCGCGGCGTCGATCTCGTCTTTGAGCACGTCGGTGGCGAGATGTTCCAGGCGAGCCTCGACTCGATGAGCAAGGACGGCCGGTTGGTCACGTGCGGCGGACACGCGGGCGAGGTCGTCGACTTCGACATCATCCCGTTCTTCCGCGCGCAGAAGAGCGTGATCGGCTCGTTCGTCTACACCCGTCAAGAGGTCGACCGCTGCTATGAGCTCGCAGCTCGTGGCGCCATCAAGCCGCTCGTTCACGCCGCGTTCCCACTCGAAGAGGTGGCGGATGCGATGCGCATGATGGAGCGCCGCGAGCAATTCGGCAAGATCGTTCTCACAAGCTAGGAAGGCAGGAAAGCGACGATGAAACGAGTTGGCGTCGATGTCGGCGGAACATTCACCGACCTCATCTATCTCGATGACGAGACAGGCAAGACCCTCGTCCACAAGCTGCCGACCACTCCGGCCGACCCATCGGAGGGAACGATCGCCGGCATCGTCGAGCTGACCAAAGAGGCTGAGGTCGAGCCGAGCACGCTCGATCAGGTCTTCCACGGCACGACGATCGCGACGAACATCGTGATCGAGCACAACGGCGCCACCGTTGGCCTCATCACCACAGAGGGCTATCGCGACATCCTGCACATAGCCCGCCACAAGAAGCCGTACAACTTCTCGAACTACCAGGATCTGCCGTGGCAGCGCTATCCGATCGTGCGCCGCCGGTATCGGCTCACGGTGCCGGAACGCATCCTCAATGACGGTTCCGTTCTCGTGCCGCTCGATGAAGACAAGGCGCGGGAGCAGGTCCGCAAGTTGAAGGAATCGGGTGTCGAAGCCGTCGCCGTCTGTTTCCTGTTCTCATTCCTCAACAACGAGCACGAAGCGCGCGTCGCCGAGATCGTGCGCGAGGAGTTCCCCGACGCGTTCCTGTCGGTTTCCTCCGAGGTGCTACCGCAGTACCGCGAGTACGAGCGCTTCTCGACCGTCTGTCTCAACGCGTTCGTTGGGCCCAAGGTCGCGACATACGTCCGTCGTATCGAGGAGCAGCTCCAGGAGATGGGCGTCAAGACAGGCGTGCACCTCATGACCTCGGCAAGCGGAGTTGCAACAGCTGAGGGAGCAATTCGTCGCCCCGTGAATCTCCTGATGTCGGGGCCAGTAGCCGGCGTCGTGGGGGGTATCTGGGCAGGCAAGCAGGCGGGTTTTGACAACGTCATCACCCTCGACGTCGGCGGCACGTCAGCAGATATCGGGCTCGCCCAGGGTGGGCGACTCCGAATGAAGCATCTTCTTGACACGAAGGTCGGTCCCTACCAGGCAATGATTCCGATGGTCGACGTCGACACGATCGGTGCAGGCGGCGGCTCGATCGCCTACGTCGATCAGGGCGGAATCTTCCGCGTCGGTCCGCGCTCCGCGGGAGCTATTCCTGGTCCGGCCGCTTACGGTCGTGGCGGCACCGAGCCGACGGCGACCGATGCGATGGTCAACCTCGGCTGGCTCTTGCCTGAGGGCTTTCTCGGCGGAGACATGAAGGTTCGCACGGACCTCGCTGAAAAGGCGTTCAAGGAGGGTCCCTCCGCAGGGCTCGACATGTCGGTTGAGGAGGCTTCGATGGGCGCGATCGAGATTCTCACCCACTCGATGGTCCAGTCGATCGAGGAGAACTCGGTTCGTAAAGGGTTCGATCCGCGTGAGTTCGCACTTGTGGCCGAGGGTGGCGCGGGGCCACTGTTCGCGGCAACGATCGCGGCCGAGGTCGGTACGCCCACCGTGTTGGTGCCGCCCTACCCCGGGATCACGTCGGCAATGGGTCTGCTTGCCACCGACATGGTGTACGAGTACGTCACCACGACATACCAGCGAGCTTCGGAGCTCGATCGTGCGTCATTCCAGGCCTCTTTCGAAGAGCTCGAGGGCCAGGCTCGCAAGCAGCTCGAAGACGATGGCGTTCCGGCAGACCGCATGATCATCCAACGCGTATGCGATTGCCGCTATCTCGGGCAGGGGTACGAGCTACGACTCGATGCGCCCTCGGGCGACATCGACGACAGCTGGGTTGCGAAGCTCACGAGCGACTTCCACGAGGCGCACGAGCGCGAGTACACGCGTCGCTTTGACGACGTCGATATCGAGCTTCCCAATATTCGCGTGAGAGGCACCGGGCTGATGCCAGATCTCACCGTGCCTGAGGTACAGACGGGCGATGGAGACTCCCAACGAGCGGTTCATCACGAGGCTGAGGCCTGGTTCAGAGTCGACGGCAACATGGTGCGCCTGCCGACCCGATACTACGACCGCAGCAAGCTGCTCGCAGGTGATCGGATCGAAGGGCCCGGGATCATCAATCAGTACGACACGACGACGGTGCTGCCGCCCGGATTCACGGCAGAGATCGATCGGTTCGGAAACATCGTCATGGCCGTCGGCGCTGCCGACGCGGCCCGGTAGGGGGAGCGAGCATGTCGATTCTCGAGTACGAGCTCGGTAAAAAGCCGGGCACACCAGATTTCGAGCGGGTCGAGGTCGACCCGATCACCCTGCGCGTCCTCGGCGGTGCCTTCAACGCGATCGCCCAGGAGATGGCAGGAGTGCTGTTCCGCATGAGCTACTCGTCGATCATCCGCGAGTCTGAGGATCTCGGCGCGGGCATTTTCGATGCGCAGGGGCGAGAGCTCTGCGAGTCGGAGTCAACGCCGATGCACATCGGGTCGCTTCCGTGGTACATCCGAGGCTTCCTCTATCGCCTTGAGGATGACATCAAAGAGGGCGACGTGATCATGCACAACCACCCATACCTGGGTGCATCTCACACGCCGGATATCGCAATCGCAGTGCCGATTTTCGTCGACGAGGAGCACATCGGCTTCGCGGCCGTCACCGCTCACGTGCTCGACGTCGGCGGATCGTTCCCAGGAATCAACGCTGATGCCTTCGACATGTATGCGGAGGCGAAGATCTACAACGGCCTTCGCTGGTACGAGGGCGGGGTGCTCAACGAGGATCTCGACCGCATGATCTTCGACAACGTGCGGACAGAGACGATGAACCGTGGCGATCTCAACGCCATGCTCGCAGCGTGTGAGCTGGGCAGGGATCGGTTCGTTGCACTCTGTCAGCGATATGGCATTCAGGTCGTCATGAGCGCGGCCTATGAGTGGATGGACTACTCGGAGCGGATGCTGCGGGCCGAGATCGAGAAGATCCCCGATGGCACGTACCGGGCACCGACCGGCTGGCTCGACGACGACGCTCAGAACCGCGGCGTACGTCTAAAGGTGGAGACCGCCGTCGAAGTGAAGGGCGACTCGATCACTATCGACCTCACGGGTTCTCATCCAGAGGTCCCCACGGGCTACAACGTCCCGTTTGAAGGTTCGCTGCTCGTCTCGGCCTACTACGCCGTGCGCACGGTTCTCCTGGACGAGATCACGTTTCCGGAGAACGTGCCGCAGAACGATGGAATCTTCCGAATCGTCGATGTGATCGCACCCAAGGGCACGATCTTCAACCCCAACTTCCCGCGAGCGTGTTTCTCCCGGTTCTGTCAGACGCAGCGCGTCGTCGACAACGTGATCCTCGCTCTCTCGGAGCCACTTCCGGAGCAGACGACGGCCGGCAACTCGGCTGGTATCCACTTCTGCTCCTACTCAGGCTTCCAGGAGGACACGGGGCAGTATTGGATCTATCTCGAGGTCAACGAGGGCTCCTACGGCGGTCGCTATGGGAAAGACGCGATGGACTCTGTCGACAACCTCATGGCGAACACGCGAAACAACCCGATCGAAGAGCTCGACATGCGATTCCCGGTGCGGTGCGAGCAGTATGAGCTCCGGCCGGAGCCGGCCGCGCCCGGCAAGTGGCGAGGTGGCGTTGGGATCATTCGCCGCAACCGCTACGTCGTCGATGGCACGTACTCATGCGAGGGCGACCGGCAGACCGACCCGCCTCGAGGGATCTTCGGCGGCTGGGACGGACTTGTCGCGTCGTGTCGGAAAAACCCGGACACCGCGCGCGAGGAAGAGCTGCATGCCAAGGTGACAGGTATCCCGTTTGGCGCTGGTGAGTTCGTCGAGTTCCGCGAGCCCAATGCAGCGGGCTATGGCGATCCACTCGAACGGCCCGCAGAAGCGGTTCGCGACGACGTCCTCGACGGCTTCACAACCATCGAGATGGCAAACGACGCCTATGGCGTGGTCTTCGCTACTGATGCCCCTGTCACGCTGAATCGGCTCGACATCGACGAGGATGCGACCGAGAAGCGCCGAGCCGAAATACGCAACGAGCGTGGAGCAGGCTCGCTGACGACCTACTACGCAGAGCGTGGGCTCCCGCCGGCGTCTGCACCTGTTTCGAACGCCGGCAATAGCAGCTTCGGGATGTCGTGAGCCAGACCTCGATTCCGTCTCGAACAAAGCAAACGAGCGGCGTCGTGGCGGCCGGTGAGCGCGCGCGCACCAGCGAAAAGAAATCGAGCGTGTCCGTCACGGTGAGGCCGGTTCGAAAAGCATATGAACAGGTATCCGACCAGCTCCGCGAGCTGATCATGGTCGGCGAGCTCGAACCTGGAGCGCGCCTACCCAACGAGGCGATGTTGGCGACGGAGTTCGGTGTGAGTCGGGCGACGATTCGCGAGGCTCTGCGCGCTTTGACCGCTCAGAATCTGATCCGAACCGTGAAGGGCGGAGGCGGCGGGAGCTACGTCACGGTGCCGAGTGTCGATCACATTTCGGAGTTCGTCCATGCGAACCTGAACCTTCTCAGCGACACGCGCAACGTGTCGCTCGAAGAGTTGCTCGAGGCGCGAGAGCTGCTCGAGGTTCCGGCCGCGCGCCTTGCCGCGGAGCGCCAGCACAACGGTGGGTGCGCGGCTCTCAATGCTGCGATTCCGGAGGAGCCCGAGCGTTTGGGGACTGCTGATCAGTTTGTCTACAACACCGACTTCCATACGGCAGTCGTCAAACTCTGCGGCAACGCGCTCCTCGGGATTGCCGTGCAGCCGATCTTCTCAGTGCTCCAGACCAACCTGGCGCGGTCTTCGCTAGGGCGAAGTTTCCATCTTGCGATCAATCGCCACCACAGGGCGATCGCCGAGGCTATCGCGGCCGGCGATGGGGATGGCGCCGAGCGCGAGATGCGCGATCATCTCGCGTATCTTCGACCCTACTATGAGAGTGCGTGGCGGTCGGCGGAGCGCGTGGTCGCCCGAGCCTAGTGTCCTTGGAGCCGTGGGATGAGCAGCGCACCCTGCCCGCTCGGAGTCGTCCACGGCCGGTTTCAACCGTTTCACAACGAGCATCTCGCGTATCTGCGGCTCGCGGCTGCACGCTGCGAGGAGTTGATCGTTGGAATCACCAACCCGGAACCAAGCTCGGGCGGGCTGGAACCGACGGATACGCGGCGCCATCTGCCCGAAGAGAATCCGTACTCATACTGGCAGCGACTTCTCGTCGTAGACGCAGTGCTGGAGGCGGACGGACTCACGGGCCGCGTCGTGCCGTTTCCCATCTCGGCGCCGGAGGCGATTCGACACTATGTGCCCGCCGAGGCCACACACTTTCTCCGCGTATTCGACGCCTGGGGCGAGGAGAAGGTGCGACGGCTCGAGGCTCATGGCTACGACGTCGTTGTGCTGGAGCCTGGCACCGAGAAGACTCTCACGGCCAGCACTGTTCGCAGCGCAATGCGCGAAGGCGGACAGTGGCAAGAGCTGGTGCCACCGGCCGCGGCCCGGCTACTCGAGGCGTTTCAGGATGAAACCGATCGTCGTTGTTCTGCTTGACGGTCTGGGTGACCGGGCATACCCGGAACTGGGCGGTCGAAGTGCGAATGAGGCGGCTGCAACGCCGCAGCTCGATGGTTTTTGCGCCCGGGGATCGAACGGGCTGCTGTGGCCGCTCGGGCCCGGCAGGGCGCCGTCTAGCGAGCGCGCACACTGGCGCATGCTTGGGTACGAGGACAGCGAATTTCCGGGGAGAGCGGTCTTCGAAGCTCGTGGCTGGCGCCGCGACGTGGACGCCGACGCGGTCTACGCGTTTGCGGCTCTCCGCCCCGCAGTTGTGCGCGACGGAGCATTGTGGGTCACGGGTCGACCCACCGATGAGGACGGATCGGCGTGTGACCTGCTACTTGGCGGGGTCTCGCGTGCGGACATCGACGGGTTGTTGTTCACGCTGAGCCACCTGCGACGCGGCGAGGCGATCTTGCGGATCGACGGCGGCGCAAGCCCGGCTGTGAGCGACACTGACCCCTTCTTCCGCGAGCGCGATCCAGTGCTGCGACCTCGCTCCCGGGCGGAAGGAGCAGGGCGCACGGCACGCGCTGCGGAGGCATGGACACGCTGGGTCACGAAAACTCTGAGCGAACACGCTCTGAATCGCACCAGGTCCCGAAAGGGTCTCGACCCGTTCTGCGTGATCACTCTGAAATGGTGGGGGCAGGCGCGGCCGACCTGGCGATTCCCCGAGCGCCACGGCCTCGAAGGTGCGCTCATCGGCGGCTCGCCCTTCCTGGGAGGACTGGCATCGACAATCGGCCTTGAGCCGGTTGAGCTCTGAGAGTCTGACGACCCAGGTGCAGATCTCAGCAAGCGACTCGGGCGAGCCCGCGAGCTTCTTGACGAAGGCGCGACGTTCGTGTTCTCGCACCAGAAGGCGACCGATGAAGCCGGACATACGAAGCGGCCGGCAGCGAAGGTCGACGCCATGGAGTCGATCGACTCGGCTGTGGCCCAGCTCGCCGAGCCTCCATTCTCGGACGCTGTTGTCTGCATCACGGGTGACCACGCGACCCCTGCCTCGCCCGAAGTGATCCACTCGGGCGACCCGGTTCCGTTCTCCATCGTCGGCCCCGGCGTGCGCGCAGACGACGTGGAGGCATTCGGCGAGAGCTTTCAGCGTGGCGGGATACTGGGGCACCTTCGCGGCGAAGACGTGATGCCAGTTCTGCTGAACGCAGCCGACCGCCCGCTATTCGCCGGATCTCGCCCCGGAGTGGATCCCCATGCGGCCGGCCATCCGCTCTCGCCCCAGCCGCTCGCATGGAACTGAAGTTCGGCGTCGTCGGGAGCGGGCAGCGGCCCGAGGGCATGCCGGACGGTGGCTTCTTCCGCTCGTTTGCGCAGCAAGCAGAGTCCCTCGGCTTCGAGTCCGCTCTGGACGACCGATCACATCTCTTTCGTCAACCCAATCCTTGAGGGAATCGTGGCTCTCTCAGCCTTTGCCGGTTGTACCGAGCGCATCCTGCTGGGCACGGGTATCTACCTGCTCCCGCTCCGGCACCCGAGTGCAGTAGCGAAGCAGGTCGCCTCGTTGGATCACCTTTCTGAAGGCCGGGTGATCTTTGGGATCGGTGTTGGTGGGGACGGCGAGAAGGACTTCGAAGCGGTGCAGGTACCGGTCGCGGAGCGCGGGGCTCGAACGAACGAGGCCATCCTCGCCCTACGCGCTCTGTGGCGTGACGCTCCGGCGTCCTTCGCAGGCAAGCACTATGCGTTCGAGGGCGTCACCATTGCGCCTGCGCCCATACGGTCTGGAGGGCCGCCGATCGTGGTCGGAGGGCGCTCCGAGGCTGCGCTCAGGCGCGCCGGTGTACTCGCCGACGGCTGGCTGGCCTACATGGTCTCGCCCGAGCGATTCGGCAAAGACTTCTCGAAGGTACGCGAGCATGCTCACGCTGCTGGACGTTCCTCGAGTGACCTGTGGGCGGGCATTGTCCTCCCGACATACGTGCACGAAGACGACGAGCTGGCGGCGCGCGTTGTCCGCGAGCACCTGACGCGGCGCTACGGCCGTCCGTTCGACGACCATCACGTCGAGCGTTACGCTCTCGCCGGCTCGCCCGCGCGAGTGCGCGCGCCCCTTGACGAGTATGCGGCCGCAGGCGTCAGCCACATCGTCTTCAACTCGGCGGGTCCGGGCGACACTGACCTCGAGGAACTCGACATACTTGAGGCTGGCGTAGTCAGGCCGCTGCGAGCACAAGCATCAGCCAACGCGAGGTGACCCGATGTCCGACGACCTAGCAACCGACGTTCGCGTTCCTGAACGGCTTCAGCCGATCATCGACAGGATCGACGCGTTCTATGACGAGCGCGTTGCGCCACACGAAGAACGACTCGCGCGTCGCC
>JAUXJK010000248.1 GCA_030624785.1 Actinomycetes bacterium | reverse complement strand
GGACCCGAGTGACGGCTGCAGGCTCGAAGAATCCGTGTCTTCGTACCATCGATTCGGCAAGTACGTCGCGCGCGACCGGTTGGAGCTCTCCACGCAGCCACCTGGCCGCGGGGATCGAGAACCCGCGCTTTGGGCCGTCGATGATCGGCCGCGGCAGCAGTGGTGCTACGGCGCTGCGCAGGAGGCGCTTTTTCGCGAAGCGTTTCACCCTCTGCTCCTGCGGGAGCGTGAACGCAAACGACGAAACAACGGGGTCGAGGAACGGCCCACGAACCTCCAGCGAGTTGGCCATGCTTGCTCGGTCGGTGCGAGTGAGTAGATCGTCAACCATCAATACGCCGAGGTCGAGGTCCTGGAGTCGCAGCAGCTCCTCGCATCCCTGCGTCTCGTTGTAGCGGCTGCGCAGCACGTCGATGGGGTCGTGAGCGACGTCGCGGCGGTCGGCGAGAAGCTCGGCGCGGGCATCAACTGAGAAGATCTCCTTCCAGGCGTGATGTCGCTCGAGGGACGGGAACCCTAGCCCGCGTACGAATCGTTTCGCCTTGTAGTCGAAGCTCACCCTCGACGAGGATGTCGGAAGAGCGTTTGCGAGCGGGCGCAAGACGCCGCGAGCCGCAGCAACCTTCGGTGCGAGGAGATCGGCAACGTACGTGTAGTAGCCGCCAAACAACTCGTCGCCTCCCTCGCCTGAGAGCACAACCTTGACGTGTTCAGAGGCGAGCTTGGAGACGAGGTACGTCGGAAGAGCTGCGGAATCAGCGAACGGCTCGTCGAACATACGTGCGAAGGCGGGCAGGAGTTGCGTCGCGTCTGGCTCGACCACGAGCTCGTGGTGGTCGGTTCCGAACTGTTTCGCCACGAGGCGCGCGGTGTCGAGCTCGTTGAAGCTTTGTTCCGCGAATCCGATTGAGAAGGTCTTGACGCGATCCGGGCTCTCTTGGGCCGCGAGCGCACAGAGTGTTGCGGAGTCAACGCCCCCCGATAGGAAGACGCCCACGGGAACGTCGGCGACCAGATGCGCCCGCACCGAGTCACGCAACCGAGCACGTAGCTCCTCCGCAAGTATCGACCCCGACTCGCGCCGTTCATCACTGCCGGCGTCCGCACCTACCCGACGGTATCTCTCGAGCTGGAGGCCGTCCTGCGCTGTCCATGTCGCGATATGCCCGGCCGGGAGCTTGCGGGTGTCCTGGTAGATGGTCTGCGGCGTCGGGATGACATTGAACGCAAGAAACGCCTCGACGGCGGCGAAGTCGACCTCGCCCGGTTCCAGTGCCTTCAACTCAGACGCAAACGTGAGCTCGCTACTGTCAACGCGGTAGTACAACGGCTTGATGCCGAATGGGTCCCGGGCCAGAAGCAGACGAGCGCGGGATTCGTCCCAGATTGCTATCGCGAACATTCCGCGCAGTTCCTCGACGAAACTTGGGCCGCGCTCTTCGTAGAGATGCACGAGAACCTCAGTGTCGCTTGCCGTTCGAAACGTGTGTCCGCTCTCGATCAGGCGGGCGCGCAGCTCCCGGTAGTTGTAGATCTCACCATTCTGGACGACGTGGACCGAGCCGGCCTCGTTCGAAATCGGCTGATGGCCGTGCTCCAGGTCGATGATCGACAGTCGCCGCATCGCGAGCGCGACACCTTCCCCCGAGTAGATGCCTGAGTCGTCAGGGCCGCGGTGAATCAAGGTGTCGTTCATGCGCGAGACCCGCTTCTGATCGACTGCAGCGCCAGAGAGAGAGACAACACCGCAGATCCCGCACATCCGCTGGAGTCTATTCACCGCAAGCTCGAACCCATCTGGCTGAATGCTCCAGAGTGGTCACAGCGGAGCATTGCTCGCGGCGGGGCGAGCGCGTTTGGCAGGTAGCGCTACGTACGTGACCTGGTGAGCACGTCGCGCAGCCCACGTACCGACTGCCGTACGACGCGAGCGCCGGTCGTGATCACGAGTCGCAGATAGAGACCGACCGAGCGATCGGCGACGTACTCGAGATCGTGCGCGAGCTTCTCAGCCCACGAGGGCTCGCGCCCCATGCGCGTCTGTGCGAATCCGGTCAAGCCTGGCCGAACAACGAGTCGCTGCCAGTACTGCGGAATCTCGACGCACAACTCCTCAAAGAACGCGGGCCGGATCGGCCGAGGACCGACGATGCTCATGTCGCCGCGCAATACATTCCATAGCTGCGGCACCTCGTCGAGTTGCGTGGCCCGTAGGACATGCCCGAGTCGTGTGATCTCGTCGTGAGTCCGTCGGTCGAGCTCTTGTCCCCAGTAGGGGCCGAGTCGCGTCTCGGCATCTGGAACGAGAGTGCGGAACTTGATCATCGTGAAGATGCGGCCCGAGCGACCGATGCGCGCACCTTTGTAGAAGATCGGAGTCCCGGAGGTGAAGCGGATAGTGAGCGCAATGCCTAGAGCGATTGGAGTGAACAGACACAGGACCGTCGCTGAGATCGCGATGTCGAGGCCTCGTAGAGCAACATCGACGCGTCGCGACGCGGAGTGCTCAATGGCGAGCTCGGCGTAGCGCGTCGCGAAGCTCGCTTGATGCTGCGTGGGTGGATCCGGGGCCGGGGAAACGGCGACCATGCACGGTGCAGACTACCGGTAAGTGTCGGTCGGTGGGTCGACCACGAGATGGAGACGCCGTGTCCCGGCCGCCGAGAAAGTGCTGCAGGTGGGCGCTTTTGCGCCGTCATCCTGCCCGCGGCAGTCGGCGGCGCCTATCCGTACCGATACTCGACGCTTTTGGTTCGATCGGCGGCATCAGCTGCGGCCCGATCCCAACCGATTCCCCCGTCGACGATGTCGACCGACCCGTCCTTCACGAAGATCCGGTCGTTGCCGGGGCCGCCGACAAGCTGGTCCTTTCCCTTGCCTCCCGTAAGCAGATCGTCGCCGTCGTCACCCACAAGGAGGTCGGCGCGACGCCCACCCTTCAACGTATCGTTGCCGAGGCCGCCTCGAAGGATCACCGAGCCCTTGAACCTTGACGCGACGAGCTTGTTGTCACTTCGGCCGCCCTCTAGCGTCGCTCGCTCAATGCTGCGTAGGCGATCGATCCCTCGTCCTGAAAGTCGAGTGTTCGTCAGCTTGAAGTTCTTGTCTGCCGACTCGATGACACGGTCGACGCCGGCACCGCCGATGATTCTGTCGTTGCCGGCTGCGCCGGTCAAGGCATCCTTCCCTCGTCGTCCTTCGAGTACGTTGCGCAGACCGTTTCCGATGATGCGGTCGGCGAAGTTGCTCCCTACCACGTTCTCGATGGCGGCCTGCAGGCGGAGCCAGCCGACGCCTTTCCCCAAACGTTGGCGCTTCTTGCCGGTGCTAGCCAGATTGATCTTGACGCCTCGGCGGGCGCTCGAGAAGTCGATGGTGTCCTTCCCGCCGGCATCCCGGACTCGATCCGTTCCGCCGCCGACGCGGTACGTGTCGTTTCCTTTGCCTCCGTCCAGCTGATCGCTACCGGGCCCTCCGTCGAGTAGATCGTGAGAAGTACCGCCCCGTAGGTGGTCGTTTCCCTTGCCGCCGGTCAGCTCAGAGCGCTCCTCGTCGAGTCCTACGAGTGTGTCGCCGCCGTGTCCGCCCACGATGTTCTCGAAGTTCTGGACGCCGCCTGTGCCGTGTGCCACACCGGTGCCAAGCTCCACCAGCACGGGAACCGAAACCGCCTGGTAGCTCAAGGTGTCGGCCCCAGCACCTGCATCGATCGTTCCGTTGAGCTCCGCAAGATGGGTGAGCTCGACAAGGTCCATCCCTGGTCCGGTCGAGATGCTTGCCGCGGGTGAACCGACGATCGTGACCGTATCGTCTCCGCTGCCGAGATTCAGGGTTACGAGAACGAAGTTGGTGTGCGAGAGCGAGCCGGCGGGGCCGAACAGCGTGTCTCCCGCGCCCTGTCCGATTCCGGTCGCGGTGACGGTGACAACGTCCCCGCTAGTGTCGTTGCGGTCGTCGACGACGAGCGAATTGAACCCCGTTCCACCGTCCAACGCGAGCGGGCTCACGATCGAGTCGAGGTTTGCCGGAGGCCCTGGAATCAGGATGAAGTCGTCTCCGTCACCGGCGTCGATCGACATCGCCT
>JAUXJK010000312.1 GCA_030624785.1 Actinomycetes bacterium | reverse complement strand
CGGTAGATGAAAAAGGCGATCGCGATGAAGAAGGCGATGCGAACGACCCAAAACAGCACCGCCAGGGTCGGCTGGAGCGAGAGCGCCGTAATCACACCGGCAACCGCGAGGATGATCAGGAACCCCCGGACTGTGGGATTGATTCCGCTCAACACCGAGAGCTCCTCATGACCCGGTCATATAGCCGCGCGCACCGAGGGCCGCTGCTACCGCCGACGCACACACGAACCAAAGCAGGCGCTTCCGAGCGCTCGGCGGCGCGTACATCCATGGTGAGAGGATCGCGGCAAGCGCAACCCCTCCGTAGACGTAGTGGAGCTTGTCGGGAGCCCGAAAGTCGCCGGCGAGCAAGAGTAGGCCCACCGCCGCCTGCGCAACCACGACGACCTGGCCGAGCGCCACGAGATGGAGATATTTGCGAGCCGGCTCGCGGTGCCGAACGTAGTACACGAGCCCAATGAGCGCCGCAACGACGTTGACAGCGATCACGAGTACGCCGACGACGCTGTGAAGCTCGACCATCGACCGGAGCGTAGCAACGCCATGCCAGCCTCTCGTTCCGGGAGTTAGGATCGCGCCTCGGCCGCAATCGCGCAGAGACGCTCTCGCGAGCGTGACCGCAAGACAGGCCCCCTAACCCGACCCGAGGAGCGACGGACATGGGCTTCACCGTGCTAACCCCCGACAATCAATCCTTCGCGCCACCGAGCTGGCGTCCTGACGACGAGCGCCAGATCGTTGAAATCCCACTCGTTGCCAATCTCGAGCATTCGCGATGCCACCTCTGGCGCTATCCGGCCGGCGCACGCGGACGTCGGCACTTCCAGACGGTTCAGGAGGAGGTTTTCGTCGTCGTCGAGGGCGAGATCGTGATGACGCTGGGAGACGAGATGGAAGAGCACACGTTGAGTGCGAGCAGCATTGTTGTTCTGGAGCCGCAGACGCCGATCCTGATTCGAAACCAAACCGATCAACCGGCCCTCTTCTTTGCCTACGGGGCGCCCGCTGATCGAGGCGCTGAGATCCTCGACGAATCGTGAATGGCCCCTAGGCCGCTGCGGGCGCAACGCGCAAGCTGAGGCGATTCGCTCCGTGCACGAAACCAGCAAATGCGAGAACCGCAGCGCCTGCCAGGATGAAGAGACCCTGAGCTGCGACGGCGAAACCCGCGGCCTGTGCGAACGGAACTCCCGCGGCAATCAGAATCGCGGCTCCAGCCCCGGCCTGCGTTACGGCGCCGCCCGCCGGCGCTATCGGAAGCGCTGCGGACGCAGAGGCCGCGGTGAGAAACGCAATCGCTAGCGGAATCGAGTTCGATATTCCGAGCGCGGAGAGCAACAGACAGAGGCCCGTCGCCCTCATTGCCCACGACGCGGCGACATCGAGCCACGCGTGTCCAGCCTCGCGCAGCGGCGTCGTGCGATCGACCAGCCACCTGACGATGCGAAATCGGGCGAGCCGGCTGCTGTTTCCGAGTCGTGGCATGAACGCGACCAAGACCGTGGCTCCCACTCCGGCAAACGCGACGACGCCAAGGACGGCGCGCGCGGCAGGCGAGAAGCTTCCACCGATCGCGGCAGCGGTCGAGAATGGCAGCAGAGCGGCCGTATCGATCAGGCCCAACATGAAGAGCGAGAGACAGAGCGTCGAGACGCCGGCAGGCGTCGTTCGAGATCGGCGGACGACTGCGATACGCACCACGTCGTCGAAGCGCCCGGGCAGGGCCGCGCCGCTGACCGACGCGGCGCCCCCCGCCGCTGCGAGCGCGAGGCGGGTGGGTCGATCTGAGGGCCGAAACAGCTGTTGCCAGCCGTATGCCTTGAGCGCGTAGGCCAGGACGAAGAACGCTCCCGCTACCCCCGCAAGGCGTGGTTCGGCACCATCGAGCGGAAAGCCGGCTTTCGCGAAATGAAGCACAGTGAGACCAAGCACCGTGATCGCGGCCACTATTGAACCGAAACTGAGTGCACGCCGCAGACGTGGGTTGTTCCACGCCCGGGTGAGGGTCCCGAGAATAAATTTCCGCACGAGAAGGATGGTCGACGAATCCCGCATGACGCTTGATACGCTCGATCTAGGGATCCTGCTCCGCGCCGTTATGCTCGCGTGGGCGGCGGCGTGGCGATTCCGAGCGCCAAAGGCCGACGGCCGCCACGCAACGAGCTGCAATGCGGATGAGAGGACTCGAACCTCCACGGGGTCTCCCCCACACGGACCTGAACCGTGCGCGTCTACCAGTTCCGCCACATCCGCTGGCTGGTTCCGGCCATGGTAGCTGGCCTTCTTCGCGTGAGCGGTACCATCGGCCGTGCCCTGTTCGGCTCTCGTGTCGCACTACTTTCTGCTGCTCTCGCGTTGTTCGCGGGCGCACTCGTGCTGCCGAAAAGCGTGACCGCCGCGCTGCCGACGCCGGCTGGTGCCGAACCCGTCGAAGTTCTCGTTGAACTAGCAGGAGCCCCGGCAGCACGCAGTGTCCAGAACCGCTCACGGCGCATACGCACGCTCGAGGGCAGCCAGAGGACGCTGGTGCGTGAACTCCACGCCCAGATCCCGTTGGCCAACGTTCGCTGGCGATACACCCATGTACTGAACGCGGTCGCGGTGATCGTTCCACGGCACTCGCTCAATGCGCTGCGCGAGCTACCGAACGTTCTTCGTGTCAGCGCCGTCGTGCAGTATCGATCAACGCTCGACGCGAGCCCCTCAGCCATCGGAGCGCCGTCGCCCTGGAGAGTTGGCCTCACGAATCTGGGTGAGGGTCTGAAGATCGGAATCATCGACGACGGCATTGATTCGAAGAGCCCATTGTTCAATCCTGCGGGCTACGCGATGCCAGAGGGCTTTCCCCGCGGCGACGTCCGCTTCACGACCGAGAAGGTGATCGTGGCCCGCGCCTTTGCGCCCTCCTCTCTGCCGGTTCCAGCGGCGGCACTACCGTTCGACCGCAAGCGCTCTCAGCATGCGACCCACGTTGCCGGCATTGCTGCCGGAAACGCCGGGGTCGTGCCTCCGGGCATCATCGGGCGACCCCGTTTGCCCTTGAGCGGCGTCGCTCCCCGGGCGTATATCGGTAACTACCGCGCGCTCACCTATCCACCTGAATCCGGCGTTGGTTTGAACGGAAACTCCCCCGAGATTCTGGCAGCGATCGA
This sequence comes from Actinomycetes bacterium, assembly GCA_030624785.1. GTDB lineage: Bacteria > Actinomycetota > Thermoleophilia > Gaiellales > Gaiellaceae > JAUVPB01. The sequence goes on along the minus strand of JAUXJK010000312.1, from coordinate 109 downwards.
GGCAGCAGTCGCAGATGGCATGGACGTCATCAACCTCTCGCTCGGCCAACCGGAGGTGACACCTTCGCGTGACCTCGTCGCCCGAGCACTCGACAACGCAGCAGCGATG
>JAUXJK010000117.1 GCA_030624785.1 Actinomycetes bacterium | reverse complement strand
GGCAAGCTGGAGGAGCTGGCGGGCGATCCGTGGGAACAGTGGCCCGAACTCGTGGTCGCGTCGATATCGCCGTTTGGAAGGACAGGGCCTCGCGCATCCTGGCGCGGGAGCGATCTCGTATGTTGGGCCTCGGGCGGCATGGCCCATGTCACCGGCGAGCCCGATCGCGCTCCTTTGCAGGTGGGATCAGATCAGTGCGCACATCTAGCCGGCCTGCAGGCTGTGACCGGGGCGTTGATCGCGCTGCACCATCGAGACGAGAGCGGAGTGGGTCAGCGCGTCGATGTCTCAATGGAAGAGGCCGCGGCGTCGATTCTCGAATCGGCCGTGACCGAGTACCAACTTCACGATCATGTGCGCGGTCGCATGGGAACGCGGCATCCAGCGGCCCACGGTGTCGGCATGCAGCGGCTCGTAGATGGCAGGTGGCTCTTCGTCGGGACATGCCCTCAGCTGCGCATGTGGGAGGCCTGTCGAGAGATCATGGGCGATCCGGAGTGGGCGCGAGACGAACGATGGGAGAGCTATTTGGAGCGGCGCGTACACGCGGATGAGATAGACGCGCTCGCTGCCGAGTCATTTTCGAAGTTGACCGTCGAGGAGACCCTCGAGCCGATGCTCGAAAAGGGCATTCCGGTCGGACTGGTCTACGACGCGCTTGAGGTGTTGGAGCTCGACCAACTGGAGGCGCGCGGGTTCTTCAGCACGATTGTCGATCCAGAGGTCGGAAGCGTCCGCATTCCTGGCACTCCATGGACGGCATTCGTTGACGGTGTCTCATTTGAGCGAGCGCCCAACCTGGGTGAGCACAATGCTGAGATCGAAACGGAACTCGAGAGCGCGCGGCTCGCGCGACAGCCCTAGTCGTCGCTAGAAAGAGCTTCTGGCGTGTCGCCCTCGAGAGCGACGAGCCAGATTCGCAGGACATCCACAAGCTGCTCCTGGCGGGCGACGCTAAGCGTTTCGAGCACATGCGCGAGATTTGCGAGGTGGGGCTCCATGGCGTCGTCGATCGCCTTGCGTCCATCGCGGGTCAGGAATACAACGACGCTGCGTCGGTCGTGTTCGGAGGGTTCGCGGGCGACGAAACCCCGCTTCTCGAGGCGGTCGACGCGGGTCGTCATCGTCCCACTCGTCACCATAAGTCTTTCGCTCAGCTCGCCAGGTGAGAGTCGAAACGGGGAGCCGGCCCTACGGAGTGCGCCTAGTACGTCAACCTCCCACCACTTCAGGTCGAACCGGGTCAGGGTTGAGTCGACCACGCGGTCGAGGTGATGCGAAAGGCGCGCGATGCGGGCGATCACATGGAGCGGTGATACGTCCAGTTCTGGTCGTTGCTCAGCCCACTGGGCGAGCAGTCTGTCGACACGATCAGGCGGAGCCGGCACGCGCGTAATCATAGGAAACATCTTGCTTCGCGTGGACCCGTAACTGACGACTTTTGAGCCGGACTTGAAATCATCTTGATATCAAGATAAAGTGCCGGCAGTCGAGGAAGGGGCAAGTGTGTCAGCCAGAGTAGTGGATCCACGCATCACGGTACGTGTCTCGCAATACGCGCGCATCCTGTTTCAGACGCTGCGGAGCAAGCTCGACTCGGAGGCTGCCGCGGGCGACTACGAGTTTTGGCTCCAGCGCTCAATAGAAGAGTCGTTCGAGCGCCTCGTGGTCGATCGAAACGTGCAGGGTCCCGAGAGACTGCTGCTGCGCCAGATCCGACACTGCTTCCCGATGGGCGCTCTGCCAGAGGTCGTCGTCGTGGTCAACGAAACCGTTGGCGCTACGGTCGAGTTTCTTGAGTCGCCGGAGTGTCAAGAGTTGCTGAACGGCCGATGTCTCGCGTCAACCCGTGACGGTGGCGCGTGTCGGCGACCGCCCGTCACCGGTGAGGACTACTGCCCGTCGCACCGACATCTGCAGCGATCGCGCCAAAACAGCAACGGTGGCGTAAGAAGCGTCGCCTCGAGGCGCGTTTCTGTGCAGGTGGCCGAGCGCAAGACGCTGGCCGTCGCCTAGCCCCGGGACTCCGCTTAACGTGCTCTCGCACGTGAATTAACATCACGCCCATCCCTTAACGCTGCGTTCGCGCGCGCACTTCTACTGTCAGGAGTGTGACGCAACAAAAACCAGCAGCGAGCGCCCATGGGCGAGAGGTGATGAGTTGATGAATCCTGCCGATTCGGCCGTGGCCGATCCAATCGTGATCGACAACAGCGACGCGAACGCCGCAAGTGCTGAGTCCGAGAAAGACGCCGCACTTCTAGAACAGCTTCTGTTCGAACTACGAGCAACGATCGTTGGTCAGAATCGCCTGCTCGAACGCGTGCTCGTATCGCTGCTCGCGGGCGGACATTGCCTCATCGAAGGTGTTCCGGGGCTCGCGAAGACTCTGACGATCGAGACGCTGGCCAAGGCTATCGGCGGATCGTTCACACGGATTCAGATGACTCCCGACCTGATTCCGTCGGACATCGTCGGTACGCGCATCTACCGGGGATCGACGGAAACGTTCGATGTCGAGCTCGGCCCGGTCCATGCGAACGTCGTTCTCGCCGACGAGATCAACCGTGCGCCGGCGAAGGTCCAATCGGCGCTCCTCGAGATCATGGCTGAGCGCCAGGTATCGATCGGTGGGACGACCTATCCGGCTCCCGATCCGTTTCTGGTTCTTGCCACCCAGAATCCGATTGAGTCGGAGGGTGTGTACCAGCTTCCCGAGGCGCAACGAGACAGATTCTTGATGCGGGTGCTTGTCGACTATCCGGACGCGGCTCAGGAAGCCGAGATTGTTCGACGCATGGGAGTCGATCGTCCGCTCACCCGTCAGGTGTTGTCGCTCGATAACGTTAGTAGTCTGCAGAGGCGGGCCCGTTCGATCTACGTCGACCACCAGGTTCTCGAGTACGCAGTGTCGATCGTAATCGCTACGAGACGGCCGACGGATTACGGTCTGCCGGAACTAGACGGGCTACTCGCATACGGTGCGAGCCCTCGTGCGAGTCTTGGCCTGGTCGCGGCAGCGCGTGGACTCGCCCTCCTACGGGGACGGGCGTATGCGCTGCCGCAGGACGTCTTTGACGTCGGCTTTGAGGTGCTAAATCACCGCCTCGTTCTGTCATACGAAGCCCTCGCCGACGGTCGGGCTGGAAGTGAGCTCGCTTCAGAGGTGCTCTCACGTGTGCCCGCACCGCGTATCGCACCGTCTGAGCTCCATGACCGTGCGGTGGTTGCATGAGTAACGAGCGGGTGTCGATTCCCGAGGCCGAGCGCGTTGCGCGCAACCTCGAACTCTCCGTGACGCGTCGCCTGGACGGGCTCCTACGGGGCGACTATCTGGGCGTGCTGCCAGGGCCAGGATGGGAGGTCGGCGAAGCTCGCAGCTACGTCCCAGGTGATGACGTGCGCCGCATTGACTGGAGTCTGACGGCGCGTACGGGTGATATTCATGTGCGCGACACCGTTGTCGAGCGCGAGCTCGAAGCGACGCTCGCTATCGATCTATCTCCTAGCGTGGCATTTGGTACTGCTTTGTACGAAAAGCGCGACCTGTCGCTCGCTGCCGCAGCCGCGGTTGGCTTCCTCGCGACGAGCACGGGAGGTCGGTTGGGCGCTCTCGTGCTCGAACCGACGGGAGAGGTCATCGTGCCACCGCGGGGTGGGCGAAACCACGTGATCGGCGTCATCAGGAAACTCGCCGACATGCGCCCGCCGGATGGAAGCGGGCGGTGTGACCTCCAGCTCGGACTTCGCTCGGTTGGCCGAATTGCTCGTCGGCGCGGACTGGTCTGCGTTGTCTCGGACTTCCTCGATTCCGGTTCCTGGGCTCGCGAGCTCCGCGCGCTCAGCCAACGCCACGAGGTGCTGGCTGTCGAGGTTGTCGATCCGCGCGAGCTCGAGCTACCGGACATCGGAGAGGTCGCGTTTGTCGACCCCGCGAGCGGCGAGCACATGACTGTCTCGACCTCCAACCGAGGGCTTCGTGAACGATATGCAGCGGCGGCAGCCGTTCAGCGAAACGACATTGCCCAGGCTCTTGCCGGGGCGGGTGCGAGTCACCTGCGACTTCAGACCGACCGCGACTGGGTACGAGACATCGTTGATTTCGCGGAGCTCCGCAAGCGCGTCGGCTCGAACGGCGGAGGGCCGGCGGCATGACGTTGCTTTCACCCGAACGACTGTTTCTGTTGCTTGTTGTTCTCGTCATCGCAATCGCCTACGTTCTGCTGCGGCTGCGAAGCTCGCGCTACGCATTGAGGTTCACCAATCTCGAGCTTCTGCGATCGGTGGCGCCCAAGACTGCCGGTTGGCGTCGGCACGTTCTCGCGGCGTTCACGTTGCTCGCAATGACAGCCCTCGTCGTTGCTCTCGCGCAACCGACGCGAACGCGCGAGCGAGCGATCGAACAATCAACCGTCGTCCTCGCAATCGATACATCTCTTTCGATGCAGGCGGAGGACGTATCGCCGAGTCGCCTCGATGTAGCGCGAGAAGCGGCGAAGGACTTCGTCGACGTGGTTCCGGAGAATGTTCGCGTTGGGATCGTTGGTTTTGACGGTACGGCGCGCCTCGAATCACCGCCCACAGACGACCGAGCGCAGACGAAGGACGCGATCGATGCACTCCAGCTCGGTCCGGGGACCGCGATCGGAGACGCGATCGTTCTCGGCGTTGGGGCGCTCGCGGAAGCCAATGCACAACTGGCCTCTAGCGATCCCTCGCAAGGCGACGAGGACGAATCCGAACCTGCCGGACGACTCGTTGTCATGTCTGATGGCGAGACCACGACCGGTCGCGAGAACGACGAGGCCGTAGGCGCGGCGGTCGAGGCGGGTGTCGCGATCTCGACGATTGCCTATGGCACCGATAGCGGCACGGTCAACGTGCAGGGAGAGACGATCCCGGTGCCGGTCAATCGCGATGCGCTCGCGGACATCGCCACGACGAGCGACGGCATCTTCTACGAGGCTGCTACTGGAGCCGAGCTCGGAGAGGTATTCGAGAACATCGGCACTGCGATCGAGGTTGAGACCGAGCAGCAGGATCTCGCATTGTGGTTCGTCGGTCTCGGCATGGCTCTGTCGGTTGGAGCCGCACTTGGGTCGCTCGCCTGGTTCTCGCGTCTTCCCTAGGGAACGTCGATCGTAACCACAACGCCCGCGTGATCTGACGCCCAGAGATCTGCCGCAGTGCGTTCGGAGGGCTCGTCCGTAACTCTCGTCGCTGCCACCGCGCGAACCCCGCCTCCGACGGCCACGATGTCGATTCGACGCGAGAGGGCGCGCGCCTCAGCTTCGAGCGTTGTGGCGTGGCAACATGTTGCTCCATCGGGATCTGAAATCTCGGCCCCACTCTGAACCCAGGCGTCCTCAAGGTTGTCGCCAAGCAGGATCGGGTACGTATCGATAGAGGTATCGCTCGGGCCGGCGTTCATATCTCCCAGTACGACCAGCGGGCCAGCAATGCCTGCCGGGCCAGCCCTGAGCTCTGCAGCCTGCACCTCCTGTACCCCGGCGAACAGGCGGACCTCGAGATGGGTGTTGACGATGCGCACGCGCGTGCCATCTACGAGAATGTCGAGCGCGGCCCACCCGCGTGGGATCGCGACGTCGAACTCGAGGGGGGACGGAACAACGACGTTCGTCTCATAGTCTCCCGTAGTTGCTGCTTCGACCTGGATCCCCTCGCGTACGAGAAGTACTTCCCGGTCGGTGAGCCGAACATCCTGAGTATTGCCTGACACCTCCAGGTCAACACCGTCTCTAATGGACGCCGCTTCGTAACTCAGGCCTTGGGCTCGTAGCGCATCGAGTAGGACCTCCAAGAAATCGATCGCGACGGTCTCTGCTGGCGTCGTGGTGCTGTCGGGCGGGCTCTGAACCCGCCACAGCGCGGCTTCCTGGACGCCGATCACGTCAGGGGTGTACTGCGCGATTGTGCGAGCGATAGCGTTGGCGCGCGTCGGAAAGTCGCTTGCGAGAGCCTCCGCAAGCAGCCCATCGATTACGTCTGCGACCTCATCAGGGTCATCGACCGATAGGACGGTCGCGACGTCGACGCCGATGAACAGATTCTGGGTCATCACGGTGAGTCTGGCGCCAGTAGCGGCTGGCTGAGAGGGCTCCGATGATCCACAGGCCACCGCGATCAGAGCCAGTGCGGCGACGCATGTGGTCAGGCTCGACCAACGTCGCACAGAGCGTCGCTGGGCGGCGCGTCGGATTGCAGAAGCCTGGGTCGGGCGGCGGGCGTCTAGCACTCGCTCGACACTATCGGTTTCGGAAAGCCGATCGACCACTGTGTCGCGGCCGCCCGCTAGCGTGGTCTCGTCGCGCTCGTCAACGCGGCGTCCAGTTCATGGCTTTCGAGATGTTTCGCAAACGGATGGAGGCGGAAGGCCTCCCGGAACTCGTCATCGAGACGTTCCGACACCAGTACGAGCAGCTCGTAGCTGGAGAATCCGGCCTGATGCCCGAGTCGGCGCTGGAGTCGGTTGAGGATCTGCCGGATCTCGATACGTTGCCGGCTGAGCTTTCTCGTCGCGGGAAGGAGTCGCTTTCGCGGTGC
>JAUXJK010000287.1 GCA_030624785.1 Actinomycetes bacterium | reverse complement strand
GGTTAAGGCAACGGGCGAGCTCTTCGATCTAACGCTCGACGTGGTTCACCCCGCCATCGGGCCCGAGGACAAGGTCTCTTTCTCTATCGGGAACGTGGTCGAGCGGAACCGGCGAGAGCGCTTCCATGAAGGTCACTCCGTGCTCCGAGACGAGCTCGTGCTTGAGGCCGCGGATCACGACTACGACATCTCCGGTCTTGAGCCGCTTCCACTCTCCCTCGATGGCCATATCGACCTCACCATCGACGATGAACATCGCCTGCTCCGTGTCGGCATGGCTATGAAGCGGCACCTTCTTGCCTGGTTCGTACACGACGCGACACAGCAGCACCTGCTCGCCGCCGATCGCGTGCAGCCGTACGCCGTCGACGAACTCGAAGGCGTCAACGCTGTTCCATGTGCGAAATGGGGACGTATCTGATGCCAAAGCGCCTCCTTTATCCAGCTTGAAAGCTCAGGGCGCTGTCCCGGTCGCCGACTGCGTTGATAGAGATCTCCTCGTCGAAGACGACGCGCTTTCCATCCCGCCGGGGCTCGTGCTGGCCGGCGTTCTTCTGCTCCAGTGCTCGTAGAATCCGCTCAGGTGTCAGTGGAGCCTCCGTCACCCAGACGCCGATCGCGTCGTACACCGCGTTGGCGATCGCCCCGGGCTGAGCATTGTTCGCCATTTCGCCGATTGCCTTCGCGCCAAAGGGCCCGTCGGCTGATGGGTTCTCGAGAATCACTGACTCGATCTCGGGAAGGTCCTCTATTCCGGGGGCCAAGTACGTACCGAACTGGCTGCCGCGGTGTTCGACATCGGGGTAGTACGGGTATGAACTCTCGAGCAGCCCGAGCCCTAGGCCCATCATTGCTCCACCCTCGATCTGACCCTCGACGAGCGTCGGGTTGATCGCGCGTCCAACGTCATATGCCTGGATCAGACGCAACACCGTAACCTCGCCCGTCTCGTCGTCGACATCGACATCCGCCACGCATGCTGCGTAGGAGATCGCTGAGTGCGGGACGATGTCCACCTGGCCGGTTTCCGGATCGACAGGAGCGTAGGGCTTGAGAGCTGCCCCGGTTCCGGTCAGCAATTCGCCATGGCCCCAGGTAGCAGCGGCCGCCACGTCCGACACCGAGATGTTGCGCTCGGGCGCTCCGCTAACGCTGACGAGACCGTTATCTATCTCGAGGTCGTCGGCAGCGGCTTCCAACTCTTTCGCTGCGATTTCGAGAATGCGCCCCTTGACCTGGTCGGCGGCGAAGCGCACCGCGTTGCCACCGATGAATGTTCCTCGCGACGCAAACGTTCCCGTGCATACGGGCGAAGAGTCGGTATTCGAGTTGTCCATCGTGACCCAGTCGTAGGGGACACCAATCGTGTCGGCCACGATCTGGGTATGAACGGTCTTCGACCCTTGCCCGATATCGACCGTCCCGGCGAACACATCGACTCGTCCGTCGGGCTTTACCTTGATCCATGCTTGGCTCGGATCGCCGTTCTGGTTCATACCGGTCGGGTACTCGATCGTTGAAATGCCTCGCCCGCGATGCTTAGCCATTGGGGGAGCTCCCGTTCTGTTGCTGGGCTTCCAAGTGCGGTGGCAGTAGCGGGCCGCTGCGAGGTTCGCTGGTCATCGCCGCGTACTCAGGGGCGAGCTCAACGCCGGCCGCCCCTGCAACGGCCTGGATCGTCGCGACCGTCGACGGGTCGGGCAGCCGAACACCGTTGGGCGTCGTGTCTCCGAGTCGGTTTGCGTTCTTGAGCCGCAACTCGTACGGGTCGATTCCGAGAACGGTCGCGATCCGTGTCATGTGCGTCTCGACAGCGAATGACACCGAGGTCACGCCAAATCCGCGCATCGCGGTGGTGGGCACGCGGTTCGAGAACACGACGTAGCCGTCGAAGTGAATGTTGGGAATGGTGTAGGCGCCACTGTGGTGGAAGGCGTGTTTGGTCAGCCCGTACGGCGAGAATCGTGCGTAGGCGCCGGAGTCGTGGAGCGTAAGCGTCTTACGACCGAGAATCCAGCCGTCGCTGGTCACCGCATCGGCTATCTCGATATGCCAGGGAGCGCGGGTTGACGACGCGAGGAACTCCTCGTCACGCGTCCAGCGCCACTTGACTGCTTGCTCGGTCTTCAGCGCTAGGAGCGCTGAGAGTGTTTCAGCTGCTGAATCGACCTTTCCGCCGAAGCCGCCGCCAACGGTGCCTCCAACGAACTTGAGTTTGTTGAGAGGGAGATCGAGGTGTGCCGCTACAACCCCCATCGAGAAGTACATCGCCTGCGTACAGGAGTGGATGACGAGTCGCCCAGACGCCTCCGGCACAACGAGTGAGACCTGCGTTTCCGTCGGGCAATGCTCGATCGCACCCGGCCGGTAGACACCCTGCACGATCGTGTCGGCATCAGCAAAGGCCTTGTCGATATCGCCCTTGCGAACCTTTCTTCGATCCGGACCTTCATCGGGCCCGCCGAAATAGGGGTACCAGTTTCCCCAATGGTGGATCTGCGGGGCGTCAGGGTCGAAGGACTTGCGGATGTCGAACAGCGGCTCTCTCTCCTCGAGTTCGAGTTCCATCGCTTCGACTGCCGCCTGTGCAGCGGCCTCTGAGTCGGCGGCGACGACCGCGATCGGTTGCCCCTTGTAGCGAACCTCGTCTTCGGCGAGTAGGGGTTCGTCAGCCGGAACGCCCAACGCCTCGAGGTGCCCGTAGACGTTCTTTGGGACATCCCTGTGGGTGACGATGGCGTGCACCCCCGGCAGCTCAGCCGCTTTGCGGGTGTCGAGGCGAACGATGCGGGCGGAATGGCTCGGCGAGCGTAGGGCGCGCGCCCAGAGGTTGCCGTCCGGGACGCGGTAGTCGTCGACGAACATGGTTTGGCCCACGACGTGGCCGAGTCCGTCATAGCGTGGTAGGCGGGCACCAACAGACTTCATGCGGGGGCTCCCTTCATCGCGACCTCGTGCTCGGCTGGGTCAGGGTGAGGAGTTCTGTCCGATTCGTCGAACGTCTCGCCGCGGACGACTGCTTCGATCGCGTCGAGGATCTTGACGTAACCCGTACAGCGACAGATGTGGCCGCCGAGCGCCGTCTGGATCTCGCTGCGCGTTGGCGAAGGGTTGCGCTCGAGCAACGCGTGTGCCGCCATGATCATGCCTGGTGTGCAGAATCCGCACTGCGCGCCGTAGTAGTGGTGGAAGGCGGCCTGGAGTGTGTCGAGACGGGCTGCGTCGCCGAGTCCTTCGATCGTCGTGACCTCGGTTCCGTCCGCGAGCACCGAGGGCAGTAGACATGAGCGGCGCGGTTCGCCATCCACGAGAACTGTGCAGGTTCCGCAGCTGCCCTGCTGGCAGCCGGCCTTCGGGCCTGTTACGTCGAGTTCCTCTCGCAAGAGATACAGGAGCGGCTGCAGTGGATCGCATATGAGCTCGCGAAGTTTTCCGTTTACCGTGATTCTCATGCAGTCGCCCCTTCGAGTTGCGCGAGCGCGCGTTCGACGATCACTGGAAGAACTCGCCGCCTGTACCACGCTGATGCGAGCGCATCGTCGCGAAGCTCATCGCCAGCGTCGTCAAGGGCTCGAGCTGCCGCCTCG
>JAUXJK010000187.1 GCA_030624785.1 Actinomycetes bacterium | reverse complement strand
CTGAGAGAGACTCATGTTCGTCCCACACTGGACGACAGCGTCCAGCTTGTTCTCCGAGGTCGCGAGCAGCTCGACGATCGCCCTCTCCTTAGCCGAGTCCGGCACGTGCGCGATGTGGAGCGTGTTGGCACAGGAGAAGCCGACGGTCGCGGCCACCTCGAATCCGAGATCCGTGTACATCTGGGTCGCGTTCTCGTTGCCGAGCTTCTCAAACGGAGTGAGGAGCCCGATTCGTTTCGCGCCGAGCCGCTCGAGTGCGGCGAGAACTGCCTCGTGGCAGGTGGCCATCGGCAGCCCTGCGTACGCCTCGACCTCCGCCATAGGCGTTCTGACGTCATCGATGCCCCGGAGTATGTGCTCGACGCTCATGCCCATGATCAGGTACTGCGGCTCGGCGAGAAGAATCTGGTCGACCGCCGCGGTGAGGCCCTCGAGGAACTGTCGTTTGTACTCGAGAACGTCGGCGGCCGTCCTCAGGTTCGGCCGGGGCGTGGAGACGTTTGCGGTATGGAGACCAACGCCCTCAAAGCCTGAGCTCGCACAGAGGATGCCCCAGAGCTCGGACTCCATGGTCGTGTTCGTCGCCGGGATCAACAGCCCGAACTTCCGCTGAGAGCTGAGCACGTCGGGATGCCCACGCCCCGGATCGATAGCGTCGAAATCAGCTACAGGCTCGCCGTTGAGGATGAGCCCGGGTGGAGCTATCTCCGGCATGGGCGGCTCGTTCGCGTCGGCGATGCGGATCTCCTTGCCCGAGATACCGCCCACGATGACCTGTCCACTCATACGCACCTCATCTATGTCCAACCTTCTTTCCCGCAAGCTAACAGTGCGCGCAGCACGAGCGAATCCGGTCGACCGATGAGGCGAAGAACCTGCTGACCGATCCGCGCGAGCGGGCTCTGCTGGATACTGCCCCTCGAGCGACGGAAGGAGAACACTGAGATGCCAGCGCACAAGCCTGAGGAATGTGACCTACTAGTGACGAAGGCCATCGCGTCCGGCGACCTGGACGCTGCGGTGGAACTCTACGAGCCAAACGCGAGTTTCGTCGTGCCGCCGGGAGAGCTTGTGACCGGTCTCGCCGCGATCCGCGAGGTTCTACAGAGCTTCATCGCAGCGGGGGCGACGTTCGAGCTCGACTCGGTCACGGCGGTTCCAAACGGCGACGGCTCCATGGCGGTCACCCGAGCAGAAGGGAGCGCAACCAGTCCAGGCCCCGACGGCAACCCTGTCACGACGTCTTTCCATAGCGTCGAGGTTGTCCGCAAACAACCCGACGGAACATGGCTCTTCGTCATCGACGACCCGAGCGGCGCGGGTCTCGGTTAGGCCGAGTGCCGAGCAGATCAGAGACGGAGGAGCTCGTGGCCGACGAGACGATCATGACCGTGCTCGGCCCGATCGCGCCCGAGCAGCTGGGCGTCACCATCAGCCACGAGCACCTACTCGTCGACATTAGCGCGTGGTTCGTCGAGCCCGACAACCCGGCCGCGCGCACCGAGCTCGACCGTCCGATCGACATGTCGATGCTCTCGGACCTGCGCCGTCGACCGATGAGCGTGACACGCGACAATCTCGTGCTGGACGACCCTGACCTGGCTCTAGCCGAGCTCGAGCACTTCGCTAGCGCCGGCGGGAACTCGGTTGTCGAGGTCAGCTGCTACGGACTCGCCCGCGATCCCGAGGGACTCCGCGAACTCGCACGCGCCTCGGGGCTCAACATCGTCATGTCGACCGGCTTCTACGTCGAGAACGCCCACCCAGACTGGGTGGCTGACCGCTCCGTCGACGAGCTCGCCGATCTCATGGCGAGCGAGGTCACGCATGGCGTCGAGAACAGCAGCATACGCGCCGGGCTGATCGGAGAGATCGGGCTTACCGGGATACCGAAAGGTGCGGGCAGGAAGAAGGTCGGCCCGATGACGGCCGAGGAGGAGAAGACGCTCCGCGCCGCTGGGCGCGCCTCCGTCCAGACCGGCTTAACGGTGACCGTCCACCTCGACCCGTTCGAGCCGCGAGCCGCGATCCCGGCGCTCGACGTGCTCGCGCAAGAGGGCGTTGCGCCAGAGCGGATCATCCTTGACCACATGGATCAGGTTCACGATCTCGACTACCACCTGGCCGCCGCGGATCGCGGCGTCTACGTCGAGTACGACAGCCTGGGCCGGGAGCACTACACGGACGAGTGGGGTTACGGCTTCCACTGGGGCCATGACTCCTGGCGAGTCGAGTTCGCGAAGGAGCTCATCGAGCGCGGCCATGGCGACCAGCTCCTGTTCTCCCAAGACGTCTGCATGAAGACGGACCTCCGCGCCTACGGCGGCCCGGGGTACGGCCACGTTCTCAACAACATTGTTCCAACCCTGCTCGAGCTCGGGGTCGGGCGGGCCGACATCGACCGCATCCTCATCGACAACCCAGCGCGCGCCCTCAAGGCTCACGATGCGGCGTGAGCGCGCCTGCCCCATGCGCTGGTAAGCGGGAGACGAAACGCGGCTTCTTAGCCAGGCTCGCTCGCGTGTCGGATCTCGCCCGCGAGGATGTCCATCAGCAAGACATCGCGGAGTGACCCACTCGCGTCCTGCCAGGCCGAGCGAAGGACACCAACCGGTTTGAAGCCGACCTTCTCGTAGCAACGGATCGCGGCCGCATTCTCGACCGCCGCGTCAATGGTCAGGCGATGGTGACCTCCCTCCATCGTAAGGTGCTGCGCGAGCGTTCCGAGCGCATCGGTGCCAAGCCCCTGGCCGTGCCGTGAAGGGTCAACAAACATATCGATCCAGGCCCAGCGATAGTTTGGATCGTCCTTCTCTCCGTACTCGATCAAGCCCACGACGGTCGTGCCGACCGTGATCGTGAAGCGAGCGGCAGTTGGCTTGTCCGTGAACGGAAACCCGTCGTCCACCTCACCCCACCAGTTGGCAACCTCCGGCGTCTCGGCGATTGCCGTCAATAGCGGGGCGTCTTCGAACACGAGTGGGCGCAGAGCGACTCGCTCGCCGGGTAGGCGTACCATGGTGCGAAGCGTAGAGTCGCTAGCCCCTCGCTGCGAGGTAGCGAAACGTTTCAGGTGCCGAGAATCAGCTCCAGAACTCGTCGGCCGCGTAGGGATCGTAGGATCCGGCCCAGGTCTCGGAGACCTTGCCGTCGGTGACGTGGAAGATGTAGAAACCGTTCTGCTCGAGCGTCCGGCCGTCTCGCTCGAGCTTGGCCTTCGTCAGCACGACGACATGATCGTCGTCGGCAAGCACACCGTGAGGCTCGTTCGTGATCTGGGCAGCCGCGGCCACGCTCGCGAAGAACTCCATGATCGCGTCGCGCCCCTGGTGGTCACCGCTCCACTTGTTGCGTCCCGCGGAATGCCAGACGGCGTCTTCATGGAACAAGCCACGCATCGTCTCCATGTCAGCTTCGGCAAAAGCTTTGAACCCAGCGAGAACGGTCTGTGCGTCAGGGTGCAAGAGATCCTCCTCAGTCGTGCGTCACGAACGTTGCAGTGCCGAGCAACATGGCTGGCGTCTTGAGAAACAGGGCGCGACCGAACGTCGCCGGCCAGCCGAAGACCTAGCCGGAGCTTGCCGGCTCGGGCGGGTCGCCGTCATCGTCGCCGGACGACCGCACCTCCTTCGCCTTCACCTTGGCGCGGGTATACGAGCCGCCGACGAGGGCCTTGGCGCCCCGGCAGCTTCATCAGACCGCGAGGATACGAGAGCGAACTACGGATGCTCGATGACCGGAGACCATCGCGCCGGGCAGGACTGCCGAGAGGGCTTTCTTCCTCCCGGCAGTCGTTGCCCGCAATAGACCTCTGTCGCTACGACGCGAGCGCTTTCGCTTTCAGCGAGTCGAACTCGGCCTGTGTGATGGCTCCAGTGTCGAGCAACTGCTTCGCACGTTCGATCTCGTCGGTCGCTCCGCCGCTTCCCGCAACGGACTGTACATAGTCATCGAACTCAGCTTGCTGGGCCTGCGCCGCGGATACGTCGCGATCCGCCATGTTGCCGCCCTGCGCGATCAGGTAGATCAGCACGCCGAGAATCGGCAGGAAGATGATGAGAACCGTCCAACCGGCCTTTCCCCAACCCGATATGTCCTGCCTTCGGAAGACGTCGAAGATGATCCGAAAAACGAGGAAGATCCACATGACGAAGACGAAGAACAGGAGCATCGTCCAGATCACCTCGAGCAGAGGGTATTCAGCACCTAGTGGCATTTGGTCACCTCCTTCGCATGTTTGCTGGCTCGCAATGCTACAAGCACCCTGGACGGTCACATCCGCGCGCTGGGCCCACCAGGCACGATCTCCCGCCAGTTTCGGCCGCCGAGGTCGCAGGCGCGAAGGCGCTCGGCTACGCCGGCATTCGCCCGGGTCCCGGGCCAGAACGGCCGCTACGCGGCGGCCGTCGCGGCCGCCGCGAGCGTCATCACGGATCGTCGACGCGGGGCGTCGGGCGATGGGGTGGCCGCCCGAGCCACCCCGACGCCAGCATGCTCAACTTGTTACGCGGCCACACCGGCCTACGCCGGTGACGGACGCCTAGCTCCGCGTGACGAGCGGCGCGCCTGCTTCCAGGCCTACTTGAACTCCTTGATCGCCTTGTGGTGCTTGCCCTTGGAAATCTTCTTCACGCCCTTGGCGATCTTCTTGGCCAGCTTCGCTCTCGCGGCATCGCTGCGCGCTGGCCTCGTGCCGTCAGGCTGCATAGCATGAATCCGGTCCTGAGCGATCGCCCGTGCCAGGTCAGTCAGCGAGTGGATGACTCCGGTGATCGTGCCTGGCCGGTTCCGGATGCCGCGCAGGTCCTTGACGGCCCCGTGCAGCTTGTCGAAGATGCCCTTGCCACCACGATCAGTCAGTGAACCGTCCGCGTGCCAGCGCCGACCTTGTGACAGCGCCCTGTCGAGCCCGCGTAGTGCGTGTCGGGCCCTGCTCTTGGAGCCGCCGCGCACCCCGGGGACCGCGTCTGCGAGCCGGTCCCTAATGGTCCTG
>JAUXJK010000285.1 GCA_030624785.1 Actinomycetes bacterium | reverse complement strand
TAACGCCCAACAGTGCGCAGGAACTCCTCAGCCAGTCCATTGATGTTCCAGATGGGCAAGCTGGAACGGACGGCCATGATGAACTCTTGATCAGCGCTCAGCAGATAGCCAAGGCGGCTGCCAGCTACTCCGAACACCTTGCTCATGCTCTTGATCACAACGAGGTTGGCGCAACTCCCGACCATGTTTTCAACGCTCCCGGCAACTCCGGTCCGAGAGAACTCCATGAATGACTCGTCGACAATCAACCGGCAGCCCTCGGCTTCGAGGCGCCGCGCCAGCTCGAGCACGCTCTCGCGCGGCACGGATAGGGACGTTGGATTGTTCGGGGTGACGATGATCGCGGTATCGGAGTTCCAGCGTATGGCCGAGTCTGCAAACGCGTCGACATCCAACTCGAAGGTTTTGGGATCGAGTGCGAACCGGTTGAGCTCGTCCGGGTCAATGACTTCCTCGTACTCGTTGAACGACGGTGTCGGAATCGTGAGCCGGCGCTCGAACTGGTTGCCGAGGACCTTGATCAGCTCTGCAGCGCCGTTGGACACCGCCAGGTGATCCGGATTGGCACCAGTCCAGTTGGCAACGAGGCGCGCAAGCTCGGTCTGTGCGACGGGATAGTTCGTCACAATCTCCCGAAGATGCGAATGGAAGCCCTGGAGCATGGCCGGGGGAGGGAAGTGCATATTGTACAAGTACGAGTGGTCGCGGAAGCCGTAGCGCCAGTAGGCCCCGTGCAGCTGCTGGACGCGGTCGAACTGCGCGTCGCGATCGAGAAAGCGAAACTCGGCAGCGTCGAGGTCGCGGTCGTCATCGATCTCAGACCAACGACTCGAGGAGACGTCGACCGCGGCCATGTCGATGCGGCATGAGCCGTCGGCCACACAGTCGCGCAAAACGCTCTCGTAGTACTCATTCACGCGGCCCGCATCGATCTCAATGCAGAGTCGCGGGACCACGTGCTCGCGCAACAACTGTGCACGGAGCACATAGATGTTGACCGTCTTGAAGGTAGCAGTGGGATCGAACTGGGGACCCTGGTCCGCGCCGAGGATGAAGCTCGTGACTCGCCCGTTACGGTCACGTCGCACCACCGTTCCGGACAGCGCCACGTCATTTGGAGCGACCGCGGCACTACTGCCGGACCGCGCGAGCAGGGCCCCGACGACCGCTGGATCAAAAGCGATGTCGGCCTCGAGTAGAACCACGTCCTGATCGAGGTAGCGACGTGCGTCCCACAAGGAGCGGATGTTGTTGCTCGTTGCATAGTCGGGCGCCTCGACATACCGAATGTCGACGCCGCCGAAACGCGAGCCGATGCGACGGCGAACCATCTCACCCATATAGCCGATGACGATCACCGCCTCGCTGATGCCCTGAGAGCCAAGGGCGTGCAGCGCGCGCTCGAGCAGGGGCTTGCCGCCGATCTCGGCCAGGCACTTGGGAGCATCGCCTGTCAATGCATGGAGGCGACTGCCTCGTCCGGCGGCAAGGACTATCGCGCGCCGAACGGCAGGCGCCTCGTCAGGCGTGGTGGGCGCCTGGTCACGGATTCGCGACCTGACTTGCTCAGCGGGATCGCTTCTCACGCTTCGGCACCCGCGGTTACCCTCGTGCGCTGTGTGCCGCGGGCTCGCCTGCTCACAGCCGAGGAGGTGAAGTACTCCCGCAGCCGATCGATACCTTCGGTGTAGCGGGCATTGCAGAAGGCCAGGCGCAGATCATCTGGCGCGCCGAAGTCGGTCCCCGGAACCACTGCAACGTGGGCCTCCTCGAGGATGTCGCGCGCAAGCTCCTTCGACGACTCGAATCCGTGCGCAGCATTCCATTCAGTGCACCTCAGCATGGCGTAGAAACCACCTTCCGCGGGAATCGGCTCACAGCCCGTACCCGTGAGCCGTTCGGTCGTGTACTCCGCGCGGGAGCGATAGACGCGGGTGAGCTGCTCCGGGCTGTCCTCGTCGTCGAGTGCGGCGATCATTCCGTACTGGTAGCAGGGGTCGGTACAGAGAAGGGTGTGCTGTTGAATGACGCGCAGATTCTGCTGCAGCTCTTCGGGCAAGATCGCAAATCCAACACGCTTGGTGTACATCCGGTGACCCTTCGAGAAGCTGTTGGCTACGATCGTGATGTCCCTGTGCTGGGGGAACACCGCCAGGGGCGTGCAGAACTTGTCGTAGAACATCGTGTTGTTGTAGATCTCGTCGTTCAAGACGTAGGCACTGTGATCGACGATCTCATACATCTCTCGCATCTCGTCGAGAGTCACGACGTTTCCCACGGGGTTGCCTGGTGAGTTGATCACCACGAGGGACGTTCGTTCCGGCGAAAAGTTCCGTCGGAATGAGTCCATGTCGACGCGCTTCGTGTCGAGGTCGATATCGTAGAATGTGGCCTTGGCGCCAGCCAACCTCGCGCAGCACAAATACAAGGCGTAGTAGGGACGCGGAATCATGATCTCGAATTCGGGCCCGGAGAGGAGCTGGAAGATGTTGCGGAAGATGGGCGAACTACCGGTATTGACGATGACATTTGCGGCCGAGACATTCGTCCCGTAGCGGCGATTGTAGAAGTCCGCGATCGCTTCGCGAAGCTCGGGAAGCCCTTCCGGGTATACCCGGCGGACGAACTCGGGATTGCTGAGCTTGTCGACCATGCGCGCGAGCACGTCATGGGGCATGGGCAGTTCTGTCACGCCGATCGTGAGCTTCAGGACGTCCGCGCCCTGCTTGATCAACACATCCGCTAGCTCATCGAGAACGAACATCTGAAACTCGAGATCCGATGGCATGAGATCTCGTATCGTTCTTGGCACTCGCTGTCTCCTCGTGTGATTGCTTCCAGCCCGGGGCAGCTTCATCAAAAAAGCACGGACCGGATCGGCGCTAGCGGCAGTCGCGGCCGAAGAGTCAACAGAGAGTTGATGCTTCGCCACGAAAATGGGTCTCGGATGGCATGCCAGCCGCGAGAGCGGCGACCAGGTCGGTCCCGAGACACTCACAGCGCTTGCGATCAGTTTAGCGCGTCTGTCAAACGGCGCCGGGGGAGGGGGACGAAGCAGAGATTTGGCTCCAGGTCCGTGTTCGGATCAGTTCTTCGACGATATTGGGGATGGCAATCCCGTCGACTGGCGTACCTCGACAGCTTGCACTCGTTGAGTGGTCGGCGGGGGCTCAGCCGGGCGCGTCAGCCGAGCTCGCTGGTGTCACGGGCCTGAACCCACTTCGGTCCTCTCCGGATCGTAGAAGGGCTCGTCGCCACTTACCGTGACCCTCCGTAGAAGCCGCCTGTGCGGGTAGTAGTCGCTCGCTGCGTAGTGCTGCACCGCCCGGTTGTCCCAGAACGCAATCGAACCCGGCTGCCAGCGGAACCGGCAGATGTACTCGGGCCGTTCGTGCTGCTGCAGCAGCTGGCGGACGATGCTCTCCGACTCTGACGTCTCGAGCTGCTTGCCCGTACGCACGTCATACAGGGAGTCGTGCCGTAGGAACCCACCGTGAAGGTAGAGCCCCGTCTTCCCGGTTTCCGGATGGGTGCGGAGCAACGGGTGGCTGACGCCAAACGGGATCTCCTTCTTGATCGTCTCGACGAGGTCGCCCG
>JAUXJK010000333.1 GCA_030624785.1 Actinomycetes bacterium | reverse complement strand
GGATTCGGTCAAGGGAGTGTGAAAACACCGTCGCTTAACGGCCTCAATGGAGGCTCCTTAACAGATGCAGGTTGGAATCAATGACCGGCGGCACGTTGCGAGCCGAGATGGTGCCGAGAATCACGGTCTTGGCGACGTACGCTCGGCCCGGCGCGCGGGCGCGGTTCTGCAGAAGGTCCGGCGTGAGCGGTGGCGTCGAGCGGCTAGGAAACGGTTTCGACGACGGCGGAACCCGAAAAGTCGATGCGAACCACGCTCAGGTCGCTGCCAAGTTCTGGCTCTTCCTCTGTGACGCTAGCCATCGCAGCCAGCGCCTCCTCCGGCGTGAGGTAGAACGCGAGTGTTCTCTGAAGTTTCTCGCTCGCGACAGCGTAGAAGATCGACTCACCCGTCATGGACTCAGTGAATCACCCTTCGGAGTGATGGACAATCCCTCAGCTGAGGGAGTGAGAGCATGATCATTTCAGCAAGGACGCATCTTTTTGGGCAAGGGACGCATTCTTGTAGCGCGACGCATTGGAAGCGCGCGCTCATGGTTCGCTCGAGCATCCGGCCGGGTGGTTGATTGCCGCTTGGAGAGGAGGATTGCTTCAGCTCAGCGCGAATCCTCCCCGGTGCCGTCGGAACGATCTCCACTCGATCTCACCTGTCCGATTCCCTCGACCCCTCGTTCGGGGGATGCAGGTCACACTGGCGTGGCGTATTACATGACGGTCTGTGCATGCAGCGATTGCACTCACAGTCTAGGAACGCCCAGCCAGGTCTCGCGGCTTTGACACGTCTCATGCGCATCAACAGCAACAGACGCCGACGAGCGATCGGCGCAGTAGGCCTGCCACGCCCTACAAACGGGGTCGTACAGCAGGGCGGACAGGAATCGAACCTGCAACCCCCGGTTTTGGAGACCGGTGCTCTGCCAATTGAGCTACCGCCCTTGGTGTCCAGCATTCTATCGGCGCCTCGCCCGGGGTCCGTAGACTTGCTGCGTGGCTCGCAGACGGCGTCGCTCTCTGGGAGTACTGTTCACGATCCTCGCGGCGGGCTTCACTGGTCTCGCCATCTGGGCCGGGCTGGCACGGCAGTGGGTCATCTTGGCGGCCTCAGTCGCCATTGGCGCGTGGTTTGCGGAGTCGGCCTACAAGACGTTGAGGTGACATATGGCTGACGGAACGATTGTCAAAGAAGCGGCCGAGGCCAAGAAGTCCGCCAAGACGGAGGATACGACCTACCTGTGGCGTGAGTTCAAGCGCACGGGCGACCAGGGCCTTCGGGACAGATTGATTCTCACGTACGCGCCGCTCGTGAAGTATGTAGCCGGGCGTCTTGGGTCGGGCCTACCGAACCACGTAGAGGAGAGCGATCTCGTCTCGTACGGATTGCTCGGCCTGATTAGCGCGATTGAGCGGTATGAGCCTTCGCGGGACGTGAAGTTCGAGACGTATGCCGTGACGCGCATCCGTGGGTCGATTATCGACGAGCTTCGATCAATGGATTGGGTTCCCCGTTCGATTCGTGCAAGAGCTCGCGATATCGAGCGGACGATCGGTGCCCTCGAGTCGACGCTTGGCCGTGCACCAACCGACGAAGAGATCGCCGCAAAACTCGGCGTCACCGTCGAAGAACTTGGCGACTCCCTTCTAGACATTTCTCGCTCTTCAATCGCTGCACTCGACGAGCTCTGGACGAGTTCGTCTGGCAGCGGTGATCCGGTCGCTCTGATTGACACGATTGAGGATCCGCTCGCAGCTGCGCCAGAAGCAGAGCTTGCTGTCACAGAGATCAAGGAAGTGCTGGGCGACGCCATTGCGGCGCTTCCAGAGCGCGAAAAGCTCGTCGTCACGTTGTACTACTTCGAGGAGTTGACGCTTCGCGAGATCGGCGAGGTGCTCGGCGTCACGGAATCGCGCGTCTCGCAGCTCCACACCAAGGCTGTTCTGCGGCTCAAGGCTCGCCTTGCTGGTTCGCAGGCCCGCGCCGCAGTCGAAGCGTAGCGCCGGCCCCGGCGCGAGACCGGAGGCTTCTCTCCGGTTCGACTTGGCCACTCCACAGCGCTAAACTCCCCCTTTCACGAAGCACCGAAAGGGGGTCGACATCGCCAGTCAACCGAACGTCATGAGTGACAATCGCGTCGCTCGGAACTGCGCGGTCTGTGCGCGCTCTCTGCTCACGGGCGAGCGCACGACGCGTTACGCGCGCGTGGGCGGCGAATGGGTTGACGTGTGTGCACTGTGTCGTGGATCGGCCGTCGACTTCGGCTGGGTAAAGGAAGGTGCTCCAACCACCCCCTCGGTCCCGCTCGGGCGCCGTCGCCTTCGATTCTCGCGCCGAGGGAATGGTGAAACCAACCCATCCGAGGACGACGTCAAGGCGGCCAGCAGACGGGAGTCCAGTCGCGTTGGCTACTTCTCGGCAGCCTGTGAGGCGTTCAATGAGAGCGCCTTCCACCGCACGGTTGCGGGCGTTGCGAAGAGTCTCGGGACGCCGTGGGCGAGCCTCGTGTACCTAACCGGCTCAAAGCCCGAAGTCGTGATCACGGTCGCCTGGGAGCTGTCGTGGTACCAGTATCGCGTCGTGGTCGCAGACACTCCGACGATCAGGCTCGCCGAGCGCGGCTACGAGCTCGACGAGCTCGATGCGAGATTCATGACGCAGAACGCGTCTTTCGATGCCGAGATGACGCTCGTCGCCGATCGTGGCGAGGCAAGTCCCTCCGCGCCTCCGTCAGCCCGGTAGACGTCACGGGATAGGGTGATCTCGTGGTCAGCCGGCTCAGCGTCGACGAGCACTAGTCGGGTGGACGACGCTCTCCGCCTACGGCTCGACATCCTCGCGGCTGACCGCGTCGGTCTCGTCGATCACCGACCTGCCGCTCCCACCCCGACTCGTCAGCGCAAGCTTGTCGTGTTCACCCCGGAACCGGCGCTCGAAGTGGTTCGTGATGCGGTGTTCGGTGCCGGCGCGGGACGGATCGGCGCCTACGAGCGCTGCTCGTTCTACAGTAGCGGCACAGGCACGTTCCGGGGTACAGACG
>JAUXJK010000227.1 GCA_030624785.1 Actinomycetes bacterium | reverse complement strand
TCGCACTCGACAACACCATTCCGATCCAGGCAAGCGGCGCCGACAGCCGTGCGCTACACGCATCAACGCGCGTCGCTCGCGTGCAAACACCGCATGTAGCAACGAGACACGCTCGCCGCCCGCGCGTCGGAACCAACGCTGTGGCCGTCGCTGGCAGCGTTCTCTACTTCGGGGTCATTGCGCCCCTCTCTCAACTCGCAAGGGCGTTGGAATGGAGTGACCGTCGTCTCGAACGATTCCGACTGTTCCTCTAGACGACAGGGCTCGCGCGTCGATCGACCCATTCCAACGAGCCCACGCCGGACGCACAGGTAGTAGCGACACGGTGTCGGCATTCGACAACTTGCGCCGAAATCAATTTTCTAAGGAGCCTCCACCATGACGAACGGGATAACACGAAGCGTTCTGGTCACCGGCTGGAGTGCCACGGTCAAGGCACCCGGGGTTGCTTACCCACGAACCCGCCACGTGGCCAGGTGCGATGAATGGCCGCACGAGCGGCCCTCGATACGCCGTACCGGCTGCCTGAGTAGACGGGCAAGGAGCGTCCCATGAGCATTGACATCGGCAACGAGTTTCCCGACCTGTGTCTCCCTGACGACCCGGGAGCGGAGAGATCGCTTGGAGACATGCCGGAGGTCGGCGCCGCGTTCGGCAGGTCAGACGTCTACAGCCGCCCGCATGTGGTTCACGAAGTCGAGAGATCGGACGAACGAGTCGCAATTCGCCTACGAAGGGCGGCCCGATGAGCGCAATTGCACCAGAAGTCAACGTTTACGTCGGACCGGGCGAGATAGGCCAATCCTTGCGTCAGGACGTGGCTTCAGGGCTCCAGAACACGCCAAAGCGACTCAAGCCGAAGTGGTTCTACGACGATCGCGGATCGCGACTCTTCGATGAGATCACTCGGCTTCCCGAGTACTACCTGACGCGTCGAGAGCGTGAGATTCTCTACTCGGAGAGCGCCGCCATTGCTCGGCTCACGTGTGCCGACACTCTCGTCGAGCTCGGCTCGGGCACATCGGAGAAGACGCTTCTCATCCTCGACGCGATCAACCAGCGCGGGACGCTCCAACGATACGTTCCATTCGACGTCAGCGAAGCGACCCTGCGGACAGCGGCCGACGAGATCGCCGAGCGCTATCCGGGGGTTGGCATACATGCGGTCGTGGGCGACTTCAGCCGCCACCTCGAGCACATTCCCAAAGGGGGGCGGCGCCTCGTCGCGTTTCTCGGAAACACGATCGGGAATCTCCACCCGGGCGAGCGCTTGGAGTTTCTGCGAACAGTGCGCTCGACGCTGACCGAGGGCGATTGGTTGCTACTGGGAACGGATCTGGCGAAAGACAAGGAGCGGCTTGAGGCCGCGTATGACGACGCCGCAGGTGTTACCGCCGAGTTCAACCTGAACATCCTCTCGGTGCTGAGCCGTGAACTCGACGCAAACTTCGATCTCGAAGGCTTCGATCACGTCGCGCGCTACGACGAGCGCCAGGAGTGGATCGAGGTGTTGCTGCGCTCACGGTACGAACAGACGGTCGACATCTGCGCTCTCGGCCTGA
The DNA here is from genome assembly GCA_030624785.1 of Actinomycetes bacterium. Taxonomy (GTDB): domain Bacteria; phylum Actinomycetota; class Thermoleophilia; order Gaiellales; family Gaiellaceae; genus JAUVPB01. The sequence goes on along the minus strand of JAUXJK010000227.1, from coordinate 2,904 downwards.
ACGTGCATTTCGCAGCTGGCGAGACCATGCAGACCGAGATCAGCGCAAAGTTCCGCCGAGAAACCGTCGAGCGTGAGCTCGGAGGCGCCGGTTTCGCGATGGAGCACTGGTGGACCGACTCGCGTGGCGACTTCGCACTTTCGCTCAGCCGACCACGATGACGTCGTCGCCGAACGCCAGGAACCGGCTCTTGTCCCGGATTCCGATGTAGGCGACGGTTCGAGTGGGAGAGCTCACCTTTCTCGGAATCATGTTCGGCGTGACGACGTACGAGAAGCTGTTCGAGAACAATCGCCGCTGGGTGGCCGAGCGCGGCCAGTGATCCGTCGTACTTCGAAGAACTAGCCAAGGGACAGCAGCCACGATTTCTGTTCATTGGTTGCTGGGGCTCGCGGGTCCCGGCCGATCGGATCACGGGATCCCAGGCAGGCGAGATGCTCGTTCATCGCGCCCGTGGTCGACCGAGCGCGCGGTACACGTCCACGCTGGGTGTATGCCATCCGCGACGGCTTGCTCCGCGACCTCACCATCGATCCGTACAGCGACTTTGACGGCAGCGAGACCTACCACCTCACGGACGTCGGCACCCAGCCCAAGCTCACGCCAGTCCGTTCAGGGCGCCCTGAACGCGTCGAGTTGCCGAACCAGATCGCCGTGACCGCAATGATCACGGCTACCACCCCGTACGCGAGCGTGTCGCCACCGAGGTCAGCGAGCACGCCGCTCGCGGCAGCTCCCAACGCATCCCCCGGGGACCAGGCCAGGTTCATCAGCACCACTCCCAGGCCCATCTCGATGCCGGCTCGCTCGGTCGCGTCAGAAAGGATCGCTGCTCCCGGTACTGCAAATAGGCCGAAGGAGACTGCGGCGAGCGCGACAACGATTGCGAGCACGATCGTGGCATCAACCCATGGCAAGACGAGGACGGCCGCACCAGACATAGCCAGCGCCACCCAGACCGGTTCGATGCGACCGCGCCGATCAGACCAGCGCCCCACGAGCGGCGAAGCGACCATGTCCATGACCGCGGACACGAAGAAGACGCCCGCGATCGCGACCGCACTCCAGCCGAGCCGCGACAGCTCGAGCGGCGCGAGGACAGTGATCACACCCAGCAACAACCCCGGAAGGATCAGCAGGTAGAGACCGCGGCGCACCCCGGCGTCGCGCACCGCGCGGGCGAGCACCCACAACGACTGCCGCTTGGCCGGCGGCGTTGGAGTCAGGTAGACGACGACGGCAAGGACTCCGATAATGACAGCGACCGCACCAAAGGTCGCTCGCAGACCCGCGACAGACGCAGCACCGCCTAGGAGGGGCCCGAGGAGCGCACCGCCGATCGCCGCAGCGAAGGCATACCCCACCACCTCCCCGCGACGGTCCTTCGGTGCAACGTCAAGAATCCAGGCCAACGCGCCAGTCCAGACGAACGCACTGCCGACCCCCTGCACGAAGCGTGCCAGATCGAGTGACCAAGCCTCACCGACAAAAGCGAACGCAATCGTGGCCCCTGCGACGATTGCCAACCCGACAAGCATCGTCGGCTTGGTGCCAGCGCGCAACACAAAGTATCCAGCCGGAATCGCACCAGCCACGGCGCCGATCGCGAACGCCGCGGTCAGGATGCCCGCCCCGGCCTTCGATAGGCCGTAGGTGTCTACAAGCTCCGGCAACAACGGAGCCAGCGCCGAGAAGAAGATGGTGTCGACGAGCACGGCCGCACTCGCGACGATGAGAACGCGACGCATCGAGCAAGCCTATTAGGAGCATTGCGTGCCCCGACCGCCGCGAAGATTCCCCCGACCGGCTGGGTTCCTAGACATCCAGAACAGTCGATGCCAGGGCGCGGACAGGCTCGGCTATGGAGCGCTCCGAAGTATCGCTGTCGGAGGGCGAATCGATGTTGCGATGCTGAGTCCAGATCGCGTTGAACTGGTTTCGCCGCTGAGAAGCGTGCTCCCAGCGACAGAACGACTAGGTCGCGCCAACTCTTCGTCGAACGTGCCAGCGCAGTTTCGACACCGGTGGGAAATTCGTCAAGCGTTTCGCGTTCGCGAGGTGTGAGTTCAGGGTAGTCGTCCGCGCTCGATCTGGCCGAGTCGAGACCTGGGTGGTCGCTTGGGTCGACTCGCTCGTCGCGTCGTAGGAACCCTCCACCCTACGGCCGCCCTGCCAAGGCGGAGTCGGTCGCTAGGCCGTCCAAACCGACTCGGCCTTGGCTGCGCGGTTTGGCAGCACCTTCCAGAGGAACCTTGCAACACCGTTCTTGAAGTAGTAGGTCTTGGTTCCGTCGACGATGTTGTGCTTCGACGAACCTTCTACATCGCGCTTTCCCGTGCTTAGGGCAAAGGCGCATTGGCCGTCGTACTCGGGTGATGGACTTTGAGTACTCATGTGTGCGTTCCTTCCATCAGCGGGGTTCGCGAGCGACTGAACGCTTGAGAGCAATCGAGCCCGATCGCCCGTTCCGCCCAACCCAACAGGTCGATCGATCGTCGCCCAGCTTACAAAGGGCGAGGCGACAATGTCGGAGATTGCGTCTCAGTTCGAGATGAGCTTGCCGGGCGTCTCCAAACCCGTTTCAGTACTTGAAGATGCGGGAATCGTTCGTCGGTGGCGGTCTGGTCGCTCACGCCGTTGCCGCCTGGAGATCGAACGGACCGAGGCGGCGAATAGCTGGCTGCTGAGTCAGACAGCGTTCTGGACGGACACGTTGGCCGACCTCGCGCGGTTCATCGAAAACGAGGAGAAATCAACATGACCTCATCGAAGCAACTCGAAGTCAGCCGCGTCATTCGCGCCGACCGTGATCGGGTGTTCTCGGCGTGGACAGACCCTGACCAGATCGTCAAATGGTGGGGCGCGGGCCGCGTTGTTTGCACGCAAGCGGAACTTGACCTCGTC
>JAUXJK010000329.1 GCA_030624785.1 Actinomycetes bacterium | reverse complement strand
GGGAACCGCTCCGACAGAAGCGACCTGCTCAACTGGGCCGATGCGAGATACCACGAGGGTGGCTTCGCTCGACAGGCCGTCGCTGGCGCCGAATAGGCCCTGTCCCGCACCGACTTCGAGCAGATTGGTGCCCAGGCGATCGAGCTTGGAGACGAGCTCAGACTTGCTCGACTCCGAGATCCCCAGTACGGCGACCATCGAAGCGATCCCGATGGCGATGCCGATCGCCGAGAGCGCAGCACGAAGGCGCCGCGTGCGAAGACCGATACTGCCGACACGCACAACATCGGCCGGAAGGAGCCGACTTTTCGACACGCTGGGCGCCATCAGTTCTGATCTGAGCGGGCGTCTTTGACGATCCGACCGTCGCGCATCTCAATGCGACGAGGCAGCGATTCGGCGATCACGTGGTTGTGCGTGATGACTACCACGGTCGTGCCTTCCGCGTTCAGTTCGCGCAGGAGCTCCATGATCTGCTGGCCGCTGTCGGAGTCGAGGTTGCCCGTAGGCTCATCCGCGTAGACGACCGAGGGATGACCGAGCACCGCACGCGCAATGGCGACGCGCTGTCGCTCGCCGCCCGACAGTTTCGACGGCGTATGCTCGAGCCGATGACCTAGCCCGACGCGTTCGAGCGCCTCACGCGCAAGAGTTCGCCGTCGTCGCGCGGGTACACCTGCGTACAGGAGCCCGTTCGCAACGTTCTCGACAGCAGACAGACCGTCGAGCAGAAAGAACTGCTGAAACACGAAGCCGATCTCATTGGCTCGAAGTGCCGCGAGCTGAGAATCGGATAGCGCTGCGACGTCCTGCCCGGCGACCATCACCACGCCACTGGTCGGGCGCTCGAGCGTACCGAGGATATGCAAGAGCGTCGACTTTCCTGACCCGGATGGCCCGACAATCGCCAGCAGCTCCTTGTCCTCGATTCGAAGGTCAATGCTTCGGAGCACGGCGACAGGACCGGGGTACTCCTTGACGAGTTCGCGGACCTCGACAACTGCTGGGATACTCGGCTCGGACACGTGCCCACGCATTGTCTCAACCGTGACGCCCGAATCTCTCATCGCGGAACGACAACGTTGTCACCCTCGCGGACACCTGACCCGGTTATCTCGACGAGCCCGTCCGAAAACAGTCCCAACTCGACGCCAACAAGCCGTGTCGAATCGACATCGACGACTTCGAGCGCGTAGCCACCGCCCGCAACCGCCAGAAGCGATGACACGGGGACTGTGAGTGCCTGCTCGACGCTGTCAGTCGCTACGAGGATGTCGACCGGGGACTGATCGAGACCGCCCGAGCTACCCGGAGGAAGCGAGATCGTCACGTCGATCACGGGAGCGGCCGCATCTGCGCCAGCCGCCGACTGTGGAATGCGAGCTACGGCGCCCAACTCGGTGACACGGCCTTCCACTTCAGTGCCATCCGGTAGTTCGACGCCGACGCTGTCTCCGGCCGATACAAGACCCTGGCGGGTCGCCTCAAGCTCCACGGTTACGACCTGCTCGCTCGACGTAACTTCGAGAACGGGAACCCCGGCCGGAAGAACGTCTCCCGGAGCAACGAGCTGCTCACTTATTCGTTGCGAACCCGACAGAAAGACTGCATCGCCCACCTCGAACACGCCGTCAACAACCGCACCGTTCGCCTCTTGGAGTCGCTTGACGGCGGCTTCCGTACGATCGTCGAACGTCATGTCGACAGTGATCGCCTCGCCCGGATCGAATCCCAGTGCGACGAGATTCTCCTCGAGCGCGAGCACGTCGGGGCCGTCCGTCGGCACGTCGCTGGGCGAGGCGATCGCGAGCACGGTCGCGCCTGGAACGGCCGCACTACCTATCCCCATTTGAACGGTCGATTGACCGTTCACGCTCTGCGCTTCGACGTGACTCACCCGCTGCGGCGTCACCATGAAGACGATCTCCCCGAGATCAACGATGCCGTCCTCCTCAGCTCCCAGGTCGGCTTGAAGAAGAAGCACGGCAGCTTCGGTAGCCTCGGTGAACGAGCGATCAACCGTGATCGTGCCGTCCGGGTCGTAGCCGAGTGCCACAAGGTTCTGCTCAAGCTGTCGCACGTCTCGGCCCGCCTCTACGCCATTCGAGAGTGTGCGAAACGCCGGAAAACTCCCATTCAAAGCAATCACAGGTTCGGTATTCACGCGGTAGAGCACGTCGCCGGAGTTGGCGGTCGAACCGTCCGCCGCGATGGCCGTGATGGTTCCGGCCAGCTGATTCACCACGGGAGTCGTCTCGAGGCCAATTCCCAGAGCTCGCCACATGCTGATCTGGCCGTCCAACAGCAAAACGGGCTCGCCATCGACTGTGTACAGGACATCGCCGGCCTCACGCGTCTCGCCGACAATCGGCAGGCTCGTGATCGCGCCCGCCACCGATGACTTCACGGTCGAGGCGCTTGCGAATGTCAGTGTTCCGTCAAGGCTGTCGCGAACCTGGAGATCTCGCCGCGTGATCGGTGCCGTCCCTGTGTCGACCTCCTGCGAGGCGACTGGCTGGGCCGAATCATCGCGGTCAAGAACTAGGAAGTAGCCAGCGATGGCGGCTGCGATCAGGAGACCGACGAACAGGTATGGGCCGGCTTTCGCAATGCGCCGACGGACCCGCACCGGACCCGGCGTGCCACCACCGTTGCTGGCCGCCACGCTCGGGGCGCGATCCTCGCTCGGCCGCGGAGGAGAACTCAGACTCATCCTTGACCGCCACCGCCAGGACCGCCGCCACCGGGACCTCCACGGCCGCCGAAGTTCGGCACCTCGTCTCGACACGTCTCTATGGCAGCCTGTACGTCGGGATCTTGGAGGTCGACGGCGCCGCCGCGAAGGAAGCCGCCACCGCCACCGCCACCGCCGCTGAAGTCAGGATCCGCAACGTCGAGGCCCTGATCGCGCAGGCACGCCGTGAACGCGAGCTGCGCATCTTGCCTCTCGGCCTCTTCGTCAGTTGTCAATTCGGGACGCGAGTTCTGGATCAGAGGTCGGCAGACCTCCATCGCGGCCTGTACCTCTGGATCCTGTCGATCGATGTCTCGCAAGAATCCTCC
>JAUXJK010000101.1 GCA_030624785.1 Actinomycetes bacterium | reverse complement strand
TCTCATCGGGCTCGGCGGTACCGGCGCACTCGTCGTCGCATTGATCGGATCGGTGCGGCCCACGCTCGCTGCGACGGCGGCCCTGGTCGTCGTGTTCATGTTCATTAACGCGGGTCGCACGATGTCGGGCAGTTCGTTCGGACTCGACGCCGCACCGTCGCGATCGGTGAGCGTCATGGGAATCCGAACTGCCGCGATTCAGGGTGGCTATCTCCTCGGAGCAGGCATCGGCGGTATAGCGCTCAAGCTAGGCGGATACCCGGCCCTGGGCTTCGCATTCGCCGGCCTCTATGTGCTCGGCACGGTGCCTCATCTTCGAGGTCTCGCACTCGCACCGACCGACCTGGCCAACGTTAGTAATTCGGGCGAGCAGCAGAGCAGATAGCGTGTCCGCCATGCATGAATGGCTCGAGAATGCGCGCGCTGCGCTGGAGGAATCATCGGGCCAGGACCTACCGGCGCTTACCCAGAATGAGATCGACGAACTTCTCGATCTTGCGCGCGTCGCGGCTCATGAGAGCGGCGATCGCACCAACGCTCCGCTCGTGTGCTACCTGCTCGGACGATCGCAGACGTCGACGAACACGAACTCTCTCTCGGAGCTAGTCGACACCGTGATCCGCGCCAGCGACGGCTGACCCTAGTGCCGAAAGTGGCGCCGGCCGCTGAGAACCATTCGCGCGTCGGCCTTCTCGACCGCCTCGATCACCTCGGCGTCACGCTTGGAACCACCCGGCTGGATGATCGCAACGACACCTACGTCGAACGCAGCCGCCGGGCCGTCCGCGAAAGGAAAGAACGCATCAGAAGCCAGCACGGAGCCTTTGAGGTCGTGACCGTGCTCAAGCGCCTTGGCGATCGCGATCTTGACGGCGTCGACTCGACTCATCTGACCGCCGCCGATTCCGATCGTTGCGAGATCCTTGCTCAGCACGATCGCGTTCGACGCGACGTGCTTGGCGACGCGCCAGGCGAATAGAAGGTCGCCCCACTCCGTCTCGCTCGGCGCATTTCCGGCGGCGACCTCCATTGCGTCACGCTCGTCGAGATCGCTATCGACGTCCTGGACGAGCATGCCACCCATGACGCGTCGGTAGTCTCGCTCACCCGGTATCTGCCGACGACGCTCTTCGTTCGCGAGAATTCGAAGACCGTCGCGGCGTCCGAGACTCTCGAGCGCGTCGTCAGAGAAGCTCGGGGCCATCACCACTTCGATGAACTGCTCGCTCAAGATTTGTGCGAGCTCGGAGTCGATCGAACGGTTCACAGCGACAACGCCACCAAATGCCGAGACGGGGTCGGACGCGAGGGCCTTCGTGTACGCCTCGATGAGCGAGCCGCCAACCGCCACCCCGCACGGATTCGCGTGCTTGATGATCGCGCAGGCCGGCACGGCAAACTCTTCGATGATCAGACGCGCCGCGTTCAGATCATTGAGATTGTTGAAGGACAGTGCCTTGCCGCCAAGTTGGTCGACGCGTGACAAAAGGTGGCGCCGGGCACCAGCCTCCACGTAGTACGCCCCACGCTGGTGTGGGTTTTCGCCGTACGAAAGATCGGTGACCTTGCGCAGTGGCACGATCAACTTGTCGGGAAAGCTCTCTCTGTCCGCAAACCAGTTAGCGATTGTCGCCTCGTACGCGGCCGTGTACGCAAACGCCTCGGCCGCTAGCTCGCGACGGGTCGCAACGGAGATCTCGCCCTTGGATTGAAGCTCGCTCAACACGAAGTCGTACTGTTCGGACGAGCAGATAGGCACCACGTGAACGAAGTTCTTCGCAGCAGCCCGCAGCATGGCCGGGCCCCCGATGTCGACCATCTCGACAGCCGCCTCTTCAGTCGTGTCCTTGCGAGCCACGATGTCGCCGAACGGGTAGAGGTTGACGCACACGAGGTCGAACGGCCGAATGTCGTTCTCCTCGAGGGCGTCGATATCATCCGGCTGATCGCGGCGCGCCAGAATGCCTGCGTGAATGCGTGGGTGCAGCGTCTTGACGCGCCCGCCCATCATCTCCGGAGTCGCTGTGAGCGCCGAGACATCGGTAACCGGAAGGTTCTGCTCGGTCAGCACTGCGCGTGTTCCGCCACTCGCAACGAGCTCAACGCCAAGATCGCGAAGACCCGTTGCGAACTGGTCGAGACCAGTCTTGTCGTAGACGGAGAGGAGTGCGCGCTCGATCATCGTGTCGCGGCGGAGCGTAGCTCTTCGACCAGGCGTGCGGCCACCTCGGGCAGAAGTCGGTGCTCGACCTGATGGACCCGCTCGCGCAGCGAGTCGGCGGTCTCGCCTGCGTTGATCGTGATCTCGCACTGCTCTATTACGGGTCCGGTGTCAACGCCTTCATCCACGTAGTGGACGGTCACACCAGTTGTGACCACACCCGCTGCAAGCGCCTCTTCGACCGCGTGGATACCCGGAAACTCGGGGAGCAACGATGGGTGAACGTTGATCACGCTCGAGGGGAATCGCTCCAGGAACGTGGGCGTCAGAAGGTGCATGTAGCCAGCGCAGACAACGAGTTTGACTCCGCGATCGGCCAGCCATTCAGCCATCGCACCGTCGCGCTGATCCCGTGAGGGATACTCGTCGATCGGAAACGCGGCTACGTCAACAGCGGCGGCGCGGGCTCGTTCCAGTGCGTAGGCGTCCGCCCTGTTGCTTGCGGTCGCCACAACGCGTAGCCCCGCATCCAGGAGAGCCTGGAGGTTGGTGCCCGATCCCGAAACAAGCACGCCGATCATCCGGCGCTACCTCTCGACACATTCATCACGCAAACTCCACACCGGCCAAGCCCGACTCGATCCGCCCGATGACCGGCAGGCCCGATCGCGCAGCATCACTCGACGGCACGACGGCGCACATGCCGATGCCCAGGTTGAAGACGCGACGCTGCTCGTCCTCGGCCACGCCGCGCTCAGTAATCCAGTCGAAGACAGGGTGGCGCTCCCAGGCGTTCCCATCGATGCGCGCGCCCAGACCGCTGGGCAGAATCCTGGGCAGGTTCCCGGGTATCCCGCCGCCCGTGATGTGGGCTAGCGCTCGCACGTCACAGAGATCTCGGAGGGCGCGAATGTCGTCGCGATAGCAGCGCGTCGGCGCGAGCAGCATGTCTGCGTCGAAGTCCGCGTCTCCCAGGAGCCGGCGTACGAGCGTGAACCCGTTTGCGTGGAGACCTGACGAGGCCATTCCCACAACGGAGTCGCCATCGACGATGCGAGAGCCATCGATCAGCTCGGCCCGTCGAACGAGACCGATGCAGGTTCCGACAAAGTCGATCTCGCCTTCCGCGTAGACGTCAGGCATCTCTGCAGTCTCGCCCCCGAGGATTGCGCAGCCTGCCTCGCGACAGACGCCTGCCGCCCCCTCGACGAGTTCTGCGACCTGTTCCACATCGAGCTGTGCTGAGGCGACGTAGTCGAGCAGAAATAGCGGATCCGCACCACACGTGGCCACATCGTTGATGCAGTGCGCCGCAAGATCCGCGCCCGCATCGCGCAAGCGATCGGCCTTGCGTGCGAGGATGAGCTTCGTGCCCACTCCGTCAGTTGTCGCCGCAAGAAGCCGCTCGCCGTCAAGCGCGAAGAGCCCGGCGAAACCACCCAGTGCGCCCACGACACCCGCTGTCCGTGTCGAGTCGACGGCTACACCGAGGCGCCCGATCACAGCCTCGGCCTTGCCGAGCGAAACCCCTGCATCCTCATACGCTGTGCCCACCAGGCCATCCTAGGGAAGCGAGCTGCGGTTGCCGACACAGATGGGCATGCAACTCTCCTCGGCTGCGCTGGCGGCAATTGCGACGCTCGCACTCGTGCTCGCTCTGCCCCCTGATGGAGCCACCATGGTGGCTGCGCGCTCGGGCGCGTCTATCTCCATGACTCGCGCGCTGACGCACGCCCAGGCAGCGCTACCGCTTGAAGGCAAACTTGTCGTGATCGACCCCGGCCACAACCCCGGCAACGCGGCTCATGCACAGAACATAGGGCGATCCGTCGATGCAGGCACGCTGCGCAAAGCCTGCGACACGGTGGGGACGGCAACCGCCGCCGGCTATCCGGAGTGGAAGCACAACCTCCGAGTCGCACGCCGGCTGGCGAGAATCCTCGTCGCCCGAGGCGCCCGCGTCGTCCTGACGCACGACGGCAAGCGGCCCCGCTGGGGTCCCTGTATCACCAGACGCGCGCGCATCGCGAACCGGCTCGACGCTGACGCAGCCATCTCGATCCACGCAGACGGACATCTGGGCACCAGCCGGGGGTTTCACATCATCCATCCCATCTCAGTAGTTGGACTCACCGACGACATCGCCGCCCGCTCGAAACGTCTCGCCAGAGACGTGCGAAAGACCTACGCAAACACGACAGGCCTGCCGCTCGCCAGGTATGCCGGCAAGAAGGGACTTCACGCGCGCGAGGACATTGGTGGTCTGAATCTCTCAGACGTCCCCAAGGTGCTGATCGAGACCGGGAACATGCGCAACGCCGGCGATGCGGCTCTGCTCACGTCCGGGCACTTTCAGTGGCGTGAGGCCCGCGGAATCGCAGACGGACTCACCAGGTTCCTGAAGCGATGAGCACCGAGACTGGCTGCACCACCACTGATAGTGGTTGAATACCGCAATGGACGTCGTGCACCCTTCGGTACGCCGGGCTCAAGCCGAGGCCACGGCCGACCCAGACGCCTTCTGGGCGAAGGCCGCATCCGAGCTCCCATGGTTTAGTCCCTGGTCGTCGGTCTTCGAAGCTGAGCCGCCGAGTTTCCGGTGGTTCGTGGGCGCCGAGACCAACATGGCCCACAACTGCCTCGACCACCACGTCGCCAACGGCGCGGGCGGACGGGCCGCGCTCGTCGCCCTCAACGAACGAGGCGAGGAGCGCGTGTTCACGTATGCACAGCTCCTGCACGAGGTCGAACGACTCGCCGCTTCCCTCCGAGGGCTCGGGCTCGGAAAGGGCGACCGAATAACGATCTACATGCCTGTCTGCGCCGAAGCGATCGCCCTCATGTTGGCCACCGTTCGTATCGGCGCCATCCACTCAGTCGTGTTCGCTGGTTTCGGCGCCGGCGCGCTCGGCGACCGCATTCGCGCCAGCGGCTCCCGAGCAGTCTTCACGGCCGACGTCACCTATCGCAAGGGCACCGACGTCCGCCTGAAGGAGATCGTCGATGACGCGCTGCTCGGCGACCCCCACGAGGTCGAGCACGTGGTGGCCCTGCACCGCACGGCTGCGCCGATGCCGATGACTGAGACCCGCGACCTCTCGTGGGACGAGTTCCTCGCGAGAGGCGAAGGCAATAGCGGCGGCTACACCCGCGTGGAGTCGAACGAGCCCGCGTACATCCTCGCGACATCGGGCACGACCGCGACGCCGAAGCTCACCGTGCACGCGCACGGCGGCTATCAGGTCGGGATCTCGAGCATGGCTCGCTGGTGCTACGGAATGCGACCCGACGACGTCTGGTGGGCAACCTCCGACATCGGCTGGGTCGTCGGGCACAGCTACATCGTCTACGCGCCTCTGCTGATCGGCTGCACAACCGTCGCATACGAGGGCGCGATCGACTATCCAGCTCCCGACGCGATGTGGCGCATCATCGAGCGCTTCGGAGTGACCGGACTGTTCACCTCGCCGACAGCCGTGCGCGCACTGATGCGCTATGGCGACGAGCCCGCCCTCGGCGCAGAACTCGAACTGCTCGAGCGTGTCTTCTGCGCGGGCGAAGTTCTCAACCCACCCGCATGGGAGTGGCTACAACGGACAGTCCTAGGCGACCGCATTCCCGTGATCGACCACTGGTGGCAGACCGAGACCGGCGCCCCCGTAATCGGCAACCCGTACGGAATCGGCCTCTCGCCCGTGAAGCCGGGGTCGGCAGGCGTGCCACTGCCAGGCATGGAGGTATCGGTCAGGACTCCCGAAGGAGAAAGACTTCCAACCGGCGAGAAGGGCATCCTCGTCATCGAGCGGCCATTCCCGAGCCTGACGGCGACGCTCTGGGGCGACCCCGAGCGCTACGGCAACGACTACTGGGGCAAGATCGAAGGGGCCTATTTCACCGGCGACTCGACACACATCGACGAGGACGGCTACGTCTGGTTCGCTGGACGCGCCGACGAGGTGATCAAGATCGCGGCGCATCGACTCGGATCGATCGAAGTCGAGACCGCGTTTCTCAAGCACAAAGCGGTCGCCGAAGCTGGGGTAACCGGGCGGCCCGACGAGGTCCGCGGCGAGGTCATTTCTGCATTCGTCGCACTCCGACAGGGCTACGAGCCCTCGAGCGAGCTGCGCGACGAGCTAAAGGCCACCGTGCGAAGTGAGCTCGGAGCTCTCGCGGTTATTGCCGACGTGAACTTTGTCGAGACACTGCCCAAGACGCGAAGCGGCAAGATCATGCGACGTGTGCTGAAGGCTGTCGTACTCGACCAGCAGCCAGGCGACATCACAACAATCGAAGACGAGGGGTCGGTCGTCGAGGCGCGCCAGGCCTGGATGGATATGAAGGCCGCGATCAGCGACGAGTAGTTCCCCTACTCCGTCGGCCCCGCGTCCCTGGGCGGAGCGAGAATCCCGACAACCCGGCTCGTCAATGCCTCGGCGAGCGAGAGATCTTCCCCGTCCGCGGGCTCACCGCGAACGTAGAGCGCCTTGCGGCCCGATGCGGAGCCAATTCTGCCCTCAACGAGTCGAGCCGACCACCTGTAGAGACGTAGCGAACCGTCGAAACGAGGCAGGCGTGCGTCGAAGCGTGCGACTATCGAAGCGTCCTCACCCGTCTGTGGGCTCAGCTGTTCCAGGTCCGGCCGGTGAAGGAGCTCGAAGAAAGGCCCGCCAACCATCGAGTCGCGGGAGCGTGCAAGCTCGACCTCCCAGGCGCTACTCAGCCGCTCGACCGTTCCGTCGAGACCAACAATTGCAACGAGGCCATCAGCACCCCGAACCCCTGGCTGCGGGGCGTCGTCGGCATTCTCGGAATCTTGTGGGCTCTCGATCATCGTTGCGTGGGTCCTCAACTCATTGTGCGTGCTGAAGCCGCTCCTGCCCACCCCTGGGTGCAACGCAACTAGGATCGCCGCGGGCCTGAACTGTGTTCGAACGTGTGATCGACATCCGATGGAGAGACTTCGATGCGCTCGGGCACGTCAACAACGTGGTATATGGCACCTATCTCGAAGAGGCGCGCGACCGCTGGCTCATGCAGACGCTCGGCGGAATCACGCCGATCACCGAATTCGTGCTCGTGCACGTATCGATCGATTACCTGAGC
>JAUXJK010000228.1 GCA_030624785.1 Actinomycetes bacterium | reverse complement strand
TCTGGTCGGCATTTCTGACCGTCGAAAGCCGGTGTGCGATCGCGATCGTCGTGCGGCCCGTGGAGAGACGGACCAACTCCTCCTGAACGGCCCTCTCTGTCTCCGTGTCGAGAGCGCTTGTCGCCTCGTCAAGCACGAGTATTGGCGGGTTGCGTAGGACGGTTCTCGCGATGGCCATCCGCTGCTTCTCGCCACCAGAGAATCGATACCCCCTTTCACCTACGAGCGTTTCATATCCGGCGGGCAGCCGATTGATCACGTCGTGAACGTGGGCTGCTCGTGCAGCCGCCTCGATCTCTTCGTCGCTGGCGTCTGGACGCGCGAAACGTAGGTTCTCGCGCACGGTCGCATGGAACAGATACGTCTCCTGCGAGACCACGCCGACGGCATCGGACAGATCGTCGAACGAGACCTCTCGCAGATCAACGCCATCGATGCGCACCGCGCCTTCCGTTGGGTCATACAACCGTGCGACGAGATAGCCGAGGCTCGTCTTTCCCGATCCGGTTTCTCCGACAACGGCCGTTGTCGTTCCTGGCTGCGCCACGAAACTGACGTTTCGAAGGGTCCAGGCGCTCTCTGCAGAACCTGCCGCCTCATCTCCGTCTTCGACGTCGCTGTCATAGCGGAACGACACCTGAGAATACTCGACCTGACCTTGCTCCGCCCGCAGAGTTCTCGGATCGTCGGATTCCTCGATATCGACATCGAGATCCATGTACTCGAAGACGCGGTCAAAGAGCGCTAGCGACGTCTGGATGTCGATCTGCACATTGAGAAGCGAACCCACTGGCCAGAACAACCTCGTCTGAAGAGTCGTGAACGCTACGACCGTCCCGATCGTTACAGCGCTGCCGATAAACGTCTGACCGGCGAACCAGTATACCGCGGCGGGCATGATCGCGAAGGACATCTGGATCGATGCCATGACCCAGCGCCCCGCCATGCGTTGACGAATCTCGATCTCGGCGAGATGAGCAGATTCGTCTTCAAAGCGCTCGGCTAGCTCGGCGCTACGCCCCATCGTCTTGCCGAGCAGGATCCCCGAGACCGAAAGTGACTCCTGCACAAGCGTGGCGATCTCCGCCATTGACTCCTGCCGCGTAACGGTAATACGTTTGCGCTCGCGTCCAACCCTGCGCGTCAGACCCACAAACACGGGTACGAGAGCGAGCGAGAACACGGCGAGGCGCCAGTCAAGAATGAACATCGCCACGACGGTCGCAAGCACCGTCGTGGCGTTCGCGACGATCGACGTGGCTGTGCTTGTCACGACGTTCTGCACGCCCCCGATGTCGTTGCTGATGCGTGACTGCACCTCGCCCGTGCGCGTACGCGTGAAGAATGCGAGCGAGAGGCGTTGTAGGTGCCGGTAGACGTTCGAGCGAAGGTCGTGCATCACTCGCTGGCCGACCTGGTTTGACATCAGTGTCTGAAAAACGCCGATCACACCGGTCAGCACTGCGATCGCGATCATTCCGCCGACCAGGGCGGAAAGCAGGCCGTTGTCGCGCTCCGGAAGCGCTGTGTCGAGGATCTCCCGCAGGAGGAACGGAGAGATCATCGCCACCGCGGCGGATACGACGATGAGACCCAGCACCGCCGCTAGCCGGGCCCGGTATGGCCGGAATAGGACCGCTACGCGACGGAAGTTCGTGCGTCGAACCTCGGGATCGGCCGAGCGTGCGTCGCCCCCGCCGGTGGTCTGAAACTGATCGCCTCTGGCCATTCAGGAATAACTCCTAGGTACAACCGTTATACCTACTATGCCTATTGCCGTCGCTATAGATCTTGCCCTATCAAACAATCTTCTAACAGTGAGAGGCTCATGACCGACACACTTCGCCTCGTCCCACTCGACGACATCGTCGTCTTCCCCAACATGAACTTGACGCTGGCCATCGACGTTGGCGCCGACGACCGCATTCTGCTGGTGCCTCGGCATGGCACAGAGTTTGCCAGCGTCGGAACCATCGCCGAAGTCACTGACCGGGTGACCCTGCCCGGCGGCGCGGCCGCCGTATCTCTGAACGCGACCGCGCGTGGTCTGGCGGGCGCCGCGCGTACCGACCCAAGCGGCGTGCTCCGCATATCGACCGAGGAACATGTCGATGATGAAGCATCGCTCGAGGGCGATCGCAAGCTCGAGCGAGAATATCGCGCCGTGGTCGAGGAGATCCTCGAACTTCGAGGCGATGACGGCCGCATTGCAGGCTTCGTTCGGTCGATCAGTGCTCCAGGCGCACTCGCGGACACGGCAGGCTACGCGCCCGAGCTCTCCTTCGAACAGAAGGTGGAACTGCTTGAAACGCTTGACGTAGCAGAGCGCCTTGAGATCGCGATCGCTTTCCAGCGCGAGCGCCTCGCTGAGTTGCAGGTCCGGTCGCAGATTCGCAACGATGTTGACTCAGCAGTTCAGAAACAGCAGCGCGAGTTCGTACTACGCCAGCAACTCGACTCGATCAGACGTGAGCTAGGCGACGATGAGGGGTCCGTCGTCGAGGAGTATCGCGCAAAGATCGGTGACGCCAACATGCCCGAAACGGTCATGGAGCAAGCTGTGCGCGAACTCGATCGCCTCGAACGGGTCGGCGAGACAAGCGGCGAAGCATCGGTGATCCGGACGTACCTCGACTGGCTACTCGCGGTGCCATGGGGCGAGCTCTCGAACGATGAACTCGACGTCGCACGCGCTCGAGCCATTCTTGACGAGGATCACGCCGGCCTCGAAGACGCGAAAGAGCGGATCACCGAGTACCTCGCCGTACGCAGATTGCGTCAGGAGCGAGGAATCGTCGACGATCGTCGCTCGGGTGCCATCCTGACGCTTGTAGGGCCGCCTGGAACAGGGAAGACTTCGATCGGAGAGTCGATCGCGAGATCCATGGGACGTGAGTTCGTCCGAATGTCGCTGGGCGGAGTGCGCGACGAAGCCGAGATCAGGGGACACCGGCGCACCTACATCGGGGCGCTTCCCGGCCGACTCGTGCGAGCGCTGCGCGACGCGAAGACCATGAATCCAGTAATCATGCTCGACGAGGTCGACAAGGTGGGTGCCGACTGGCGGGGCGATCCGTCTGCGGCTCTACTCGAGGTTCTCGACCCTGCACAGAACCACGCGTTTCACGATCACTACCTCGACGTCGAGATCGACCTTTCTGACGTGTTCTTCATCGCGACGGCGAACGTTGCCGAGTTGATCCCTGATCCGTTGCTCGATCGCATGGAGGTGATCCGCTTCGATGGATACACCGTCGACGAGAAGGTGGCGATCGGCCGCGACTACCTGTGGCCACGACAGATTGGTCGCAACGGCCTCCTCGAAGAGGAGGTTGCCATCGAGCCGCACGTGCTCGAAGCGATCGTTCGTGACTACACACGCGAGGCCGGCGTCCGTCAGCTCGAGCGAGAGATCGGCGCCGTACTGCGAAAGGTCGCCACGTCGATCGCTGACGGAACGGTGACCGAGCGCGTCGACGTCGACATCGATGTTGTTCGCGACGCACTCGGAAGGCAGAAGCACTTTGCCGAAGCGGCGGAGCGCACAGCAACGCCCGGCGTTGCCACTGGCTTGGCCGTGACGGGGACAGGAGGCGACGTTCTCTTCGTGGAGGCAACCGCCATGGCCGGCTCGGGCGACCTCGTTCTCACGGGCCAGCTCGGCGACGTGATGAAGGAGTCGGCGCGCATCGCGCTGTCGTATGTCCAGGGACACGAGGACGAGCTCGGAACGGCGCCAGACGCCTTCGACAACCGCACTTTCCATGTCCACGTTCCTGCAGGTGCGATTCCCAAGGACGGACCGAGCGCCGGAATCACGATGGTCACCGCGCTTACGTCGTTGCTGACGGGCCGACCCGTGAAGCACACTGTGGGCATGACGGGAGAGATCACCCTGCGCGGTCGCGTGCTGCCAATTGGCGGCCTGAAGCAGAAGGTTCTCGCTGCTCACGCCGCCGGGCTCACAGAGGTCATACTCCCTGAGCGCAACCGCGCCGATCTCGAAGACGTGCCCAAGGCTGTCCGCGACGAAATGACCTTTCATCCCGTAATGACAATCCGCGAGGTACTCGAGCTTGCTCTCGAGCCTCTAGCCGCTGATGTCGCGCTGCCGACCATGTAGCCCACTCCCCGAGGAGGTTCGTAAGGCAGCGAACCTCCTCGAGCGACGTTGGCTGATTTCCATCGTCTATGCCGCTCACGGGGGCGCGATCCGTTTCAATGAGTTTCGGCAGGTTCTCGCCGATATTCCACCGCGCACCTTGGCCACGCGACTTACGGAACTCGAGGAAGCCGGAATTCTGGTGCGGGAGGTGATCGATGCGCGACCCCCACGTGTCGAGTACCGACTCACGCCACACGGCGAACGCATGCGTTCGCTGTTGCGCGCAATGCGCAAGTGGGCGTGCGAAAGCGCGCCCGAAGGTGTCCCGCGCGGCGGCTAG
>JAUXJK010000202.1 GCA_030624785.1 Actinomycetes bacterium | reverse complement strand
GCAGTTCGCGAGTACGACAGCCTGTGGCTCGAACACTCGCCGACGAAGCTCGAGGGCAAGATTGAATGGTCAGGCTGGCGGCTACAGGCGCTCGTGTCGGGGCTGATCGTTCGAGGGAGGCGAGCGGGAGATCGGTTAGGCGAGGATGGTGCGAAGGTCCAGGATCTGATCGTCGATGCGAAGGTCCCCGTATCGGAGCGAGACGCCTGGCCGCTTATCGCTCACGGCCGCCGCATCGTCGTCGTGCCAGGCATCGCATGTGCTCCCGGGTACGAGAACGCCGTCGTCGTCGAGAGGGCGTAGGGTGAGCGCCCATGCAGGCGACAAGTCACCCGGACGTCGGGAAGGTGCTTCTTGACGGAGACACTATCTCCCGTCGCGTCGCTGAACTGGGCCAGGAGATCTCGCGGGACTATGCGGGTCGCGACCTCTTTCTCGTCGGCGTGCTCAAGGGCGCGGTGTTCTTCATTGCCGATCTCATGCGCGAACTCGAGGTGTCGTGCGAAGTCGACTTCATGGCTATCTCGAGCTATGGCTCCTCGACAGACTCCTCCGGCGTGGTGCGGATTCTCAAGGATCTTGATGAGAGCATCGAGGGACGCGATGTTCTCGTCGTCGAAGACATCATCGATTCAGGGTTGACCCTGTCCTATCTCTTGCGCACGCTGAGGGCGCGACAGCCGCGATCACTCGAGGTCTGCGCCCTTCTCACGAAACCGACACGACGCAAGATCGAGATCAACTGCCAGTACGTTGGCTTCGAGATTCCAGCTGATTTCGTCATCGGGTACGGCCTCGACTTCGCCCAGAAGTACCGCAACCTCCCGTACGTGGGCGTGTTGCGCGAAGAGTTGACGGTCGGCGCAGGCTAGAAGCCTGAACCGCGAGGATCGACGGCCGTTCGGAGAACGTCACTCGAAGACCGATCTTGGAGTCGAACCCACGGTTCGACTCCGGCGTGTCATGCTGGGACACGTGTCTGTGTATTGGGCTCATAGCGCTGGCCCGGTCGTGATGGGGATCGTCAACGTCACGCCCGACTCGTTCTCAGATGGGGGCGTGCTTGCCGACCCTCGGCGCGCCGCCGGGCACGCCGTGCGACTTGTCGAGGAGGGCGCTGAGATAGTCGACGTAGGTGGTGAGTCGGTACGACCTGGCGCCCAGCCGGTCGGCGTCGATGAGGAGCTGCGCCGGGTCATACCTGCTCTCGAGCGGATCATTCCAGCCTGCCCAGGGATCGCAATCTCGGTCGACACCACAAAGGCCGATGTAGCTGAGCGCGCGCTCAGGATTGGGGCGGCGATAGTCAATGATGTGAGCGCGCTGCGTGCCGATCCGAGAATGGCAGGAGTCATCGCAGATTCGGGAGCAACCGTGTGTCTAATGCACATGCAAGGGGTCCCGGAAACCATGCAGGTGGAGCCCCGCTACGACGATGTGGTCAGCGATGTTCAAGCGTTCCTGCACGATCGCATCGAGCTGGCTGTGGAGGCCGGCATCGATGAGGAGCGAATCTGCGTCGATCCCGGCATCGGATTTGGCAAGACCGTCGAGCACAACTGCCAGCTTGTTGCTGGTCTGGGACGAATCGCCGATCTGGGGCGCCCAGTTGTTGTGGGCGCGTCACGCAAGAGCTTCCTGGGACGCATTCTCGGAGATCCGACTGCGTCCAGAGGCCCGCTGTCCGCCGCGCTGGCCGTGGCGACCATGGCATACGAGCGGGGTGCGGCGATCGTTCGCGTGCACGATGTTCGAGAGCACGTTCAGGCACTGCGGGCTGCATCCTCGATCGCCGCGGCAGGGCAGCAGGTCGAACTCGACCCACTCTAGGCCGCCTAGGCCGACGCGCAGTCGCTAGCCTCGAGTCAGAGTCCGATGGGCCTGTTCAGGAAACGACCTCGACCTCACGCCGAGCTAATCGATCGCCAGCTGCTGATCTTCGCCGAGGACAATGCGGAGCTGCGGGGGCAACTCGACGACGCGCTAGTCGTGCACCGCCGAGCGAGTAAGGCTGATGCCGAAGAGAGCTTTGGCGACGTTCAGGACGTAGCCAACGAGGGTCGAGATGCCCTCGAGCGCATCCGAGAGTCCTTCGCGACGACACTTCCAGAGGATCTGGCGGACGAGTATCGCGTTGAGTTCGACCGTACGGCGGTGCAGCGCTACCCCGACTTCGCGCTCGAACTCGACGTCTGGGCGCGAGATGACGACTGATCGATCGAGCGAATCGACACGCGTCCCGTCGACCGGTTCGGCCAGACGCGCCTACGTCGGGCTGGGCGCGAATCTTGGCGAAAGGCGTGACACGATTCGGCGGGCCGTGGAGTTGCTCGGACAGGCCCCCGAGACTGCCGTCATCGCGGTTTCGACGCTTCGTGAGACCGCACCGGTTGGTCTTGAAGACCAACCAGCGTTCATGAACGGGGCATGTGCGGTGGAGACCACCTTGTCTCCCCGAACGCTGCTCGATGAGCTTCTCTCGATCGAGGTACGACTTGGTCGAACGCGCTCGGAAGTGCGTTGGGGACCGCGTATCATCGATCTTGACCTGCTTCTTTATGACCAATTTGTCGTCGATGAGCCCGGACTCGTCATCCCTCATCCGCGGCTTCACGAAAGGGTTTTTGCATTGGAACCGTTGCTAGATATCGATCCAAGCCTCTCGATTCCTGACGGGCGCAGTGTAAAAAACCTTCTCGCAGCGATAAAATAAGAGCGATGTCGCATCTCGACGAGCTGGATGACTACGAAGCCGACCTTGAGCTGAAGCTCAAGCGCGAATACTCAGCCGTGTTCGGACTCTTCCGATACTGCGTGGTAACCCAGGACTCGACCTACCTGTGCAACAAGTACGCGCTGGCCGAGCGACCACAGGCGAGCTACCCGTTTTTTCATCTCGCGATGGAAGACGTTTGGGTGTGGGACAAGAATCGCCCTTCGCGGATGATTCCTCGGGCGGAGGTCTACACCTCGAGCGATGTGACGGTCGAGGAACTTCGTGACGATGGCGATGGGCCTGCGCTAACAGCCGAGGGTCTCGCCGAGCGCCTCGGCGAGCCGCTCGCTTCCGACGACGACTGAGCTGCGTTCGACCGCATGCTGCTCGCCGTTGATGTCGGCAACACGCAGACCGTGTTCGGTCTCTATTCCGGTGCCGAGGCGCTTGGGCAATGGCGGGTAGCCACGGAGCCGGAACGCACCGCCGACGAGCTCGCCGTTCTCGTTGATCGGCTGCTGGACCTGCAGGACCGAAATGCCGAGGACATCGATGCCGCGTGCCTTGCATCCACCGTGCCCGTGCTGGTGCGCGAGTACGAGAGCCTTGCCGAGCGCTATCTCGATGCAACGATGCTGGTCGTCGGCCCCGGAATCAAGACGGGCATTCCGATTCGCGTGGACGATCCACGCGAGGTCGGGCCTGACCGGATTGCGAACGCGGTGGCTGCGCGCGAGCGATACGGCGCGCCATGCGTTGTCGTCGACTTTGGTACCGCGACGAACTTCGATGCTGTGTCTGCAGCTGGTGAGTATGTCGGCGGGGCAATCGCTCCGGGCATTGAGACGTCGATGGATGCGCTTTTTGCCCGAGCAGCGCGGCTGGTCAAGGTCGACTTTGTTCCGCCGCCACAAGCGATCGGTAGCAACACCGTGCACGCGCTTCAATCTGGCTGCGTCTTTGGCTTTGCCGGTCAGATCGATGGAATCGTCGGCCGCATTCGAAGCCAGATTGGGGAGCAGGCCAAGATCGTGGCGACTGGCGGTCTCGCGAGCCTGATCGCTCCCCATTCCGAGGCGATAGACCTGGTTGATGCTGACCTCACCCTCGAGGGACTCCGCCTTCTCTGGGAGCATAACCAGGACGCCGACTAGCGGCGACGGTTGATCCGGGCATCACGCCCGGCGCGGCAGCTAGCCCCCGCCGTAGATCGAGATCGGCAGCTCGAGTGTTTGATCGGGCGCGGGCGGTCGCTCCTCCTCGAGGACGGCGACGAGACCCTCGACGCCCTCGGCGAGCCCCAGTAGACGTTGCTGGTCCTCGTGGAGCGTTGGCAGCTGCACAAGCTCCTGCTTGACGCTTCGCGGGAAGCGCCCGCGAGTCAAGTACCACCCGTAGAACTTCTTCAGGAACCCGGCCGCACGCTGCTCCCCGAGCTCACGCGAGGTCTCGCGCATGAAGTAAACCAACTCGGCGAGCACCTCGGCTGGAAGCGGTGGAGGCCGATCTGGATCAAGCATCTGGCTAAGCGCCCACGGATTTCCTTGGGCAGCTCGGCCGACCATGACGGCCGCGCAACCGGTGCGCTCGATCAGGCCGAGTGCATCGGCATATGTCGAAACGTCTCCTGATGCGATGACCGGCACATCGACCAGGCTCACCAACTCCGCGGTCAGCGTGTGGTCGGCCTGCCCCGTGTACATCTGCTTTGCAGAGCGCGGGTGGAGTGTGAGGGCGCTTGCCCCGGCCTCCACGAGTCGCGGGCCCGTGTCGAGCGCGGCGCGAGAGCCGTTGCGGAGGCCGCGGCGCATCTTGACGGTCACAGGGATGTCAACAGCGTCGGCGACCGCAGCGACGATCGCGCTGGCGTGCTCAGGATCCTCGAGAAGTGTCGCCCCGGCGCCTGTCTTCGTCACCTTTGGCACGGGGCAGCCAAAGTTCATATCGAGGATGTCAGCGCCCGCAGCCTCGACCATTGCCGCAGCCTCAGCCATGATCTGGGGGTCAGATCCAAAGATCTGCACGGCCAGGGGGCGTTCGTCTTCAGCGATTCTGAGGTAGCCGAGGGTGCGCTCGTTGCGATGGTGTAGGCCTTGACAGCTCACCATCTCTGAACACACGAGGCCAG
>JAUXJK010000020.1 GCA_030624785.1 Actinomycetes bacterium | reverse complement strand
GGCTGCGCGATCATCGTCAACGGGCTTGGCTTGTCTGAGGGCGACGAGGTCATCACCACCGACATCGAGCACTACGGACTGCTTGGTCCGCTCGCAACGAGCGGCGCAACACTGCGTCTGGCTCGTATTCGCGACAAGCCGGCGAGTGAGGCGGCGGCTTCGATTGGTGAGTTGGTTGGGCCGCGCACCCGCCTGATCGCGTTGTCCCATGTCGCCTGGTCGACGGGGCAGATTCTGCCGATTGAGGAACTCGCGAGGTTGGGCGTTCCCCTATTGGTGGACGGTGCGCAGAGTGCGGGCGCGGTACCGGTTGATGTTGTCGAGCTCGGATGCGACTTCTACACGGTCTCTGGGCAAAAGTGGCTGCTTGGCCCTGATGCCACGGGTGGCCTGTACGTCCGCCAAGATCAGGTCGCCCAGATCACCTCCACGGTTCCCTCGTACTTTGGCCGCACGGATCACGATGAGCTCGGTAGTGCAACGTTCGTGGATGGGGCCGCCCGATTCGAGCCAGGCGCGTTGCCTTTGCCTTCGTTGGCCGCTCTCGTTGAATCTCTGCGACTGCAGTCCGAGCTGGGCGAGGAGCGGTTCACCCGTGCGCGTGCGCAGGCCGAACACTGTCGTCGGCTTCTGTCTGACAAGGGAATCGACGTTGTGACCGAGCCGGATCAGGCGGCGCTGGTCGCATTCCGTGTGGTTGAGCCCGGAGCTGACGTCGTCGAGCGCTTGGCCGAAGCTGGCGTGTTGATCCGTGACATTCCGGAGCTCGGATGGCTTCGTGCGTCCGTCGGTTTCTGGACGTCGGACGAGGAGTTGAGACGTCTGGTCGACGCTCTCTAGAGCGCCGGCGTCGGCAGACCGAGCTCGCCGGCGATGGGTCGCAGGGCTCCGATCACGAACTCGATGTGCTCGTTGAGTTCGACGCCAAGCCCCTCTGCGCCATTGATGACGTCATCACGGTTGACCCCCGCCGCAAACGAGGGCTGCTTGAGCTTCTTGCGCACCGATTTTGGCGTCAGCGTTTCGATTCCTTCGGGTCGCACGAGTCCGCACGCAAGAATGAACCCGGAAAGCTCATCGCATCCGAAGAGTGCTCGCTTTAGCGGAGTGTCGCGTGGCAGTTCGAGGTGGTCCGCGTGGCTGAGAACGGTCTCGATCAGCTCCTCTGGATAGCCCTCCTCGCGGAGGATGGGCGCGCCGTTCTGAGGATGCTCGTCGAGCGTGGGATGAATCTCGTAGTCGAAGTCGTGTAGGAGCGCGGCTGCGCGCCAGAACACTTCGTCGCCATCAAACTTGGGCGCGTAGGCGCCGACCGCGGCCTCGACGGCCAACCCATGTCGCAGGAGCGCCTCATTCGTTGTGTATGCGGTGAGGGTCTTCCAGGCCCGCTCTCGTGTGACATCCATGTGCTCCCGTACCTCTGGTCTCATCGTCTGGATACCGCGCGGCGCCAATTGCCCGTCTACGAAGCCCCGTCCGGGACTCGCAAGTACCATACTCCCGGTCGGACTCGGGAGCCGATGCACGACCTATGACCTTGCCTACTCTTAAAGCGCCACCCATGTCCCAGTCGTTCCTCATCGACGGAGCCAAGCCGCTCGACGGTCGCATTCGCGTGGCCGGAAACAAGAACGCAGCGCTGCCGATTATCGCTGCGTGTCTGCTCACCGATGAGGAGATCACGCTGCAGAACGTCCCGGCCATCCGGGATGTCGACACGATGCTGGAGTTGGTCGCCGATCTCGGCGTTGATGTACACGATCGCGGCTCCGGAGAGATCACAATTCACGCCGCCGGTGATCCCTCGTGCGAGCTGAACGAGCAACTGTGCCGCCGTATCCGGGCATCGATCCTGCTTGCGGGGCCATTGCTAGCGCGCTGCGGCCGAGCGATCGTTCCGCCTCCGGGAGGCGACGTGATCGGTCGCCGTCGTCTCGACACTCACATCCACGCGTTTCGTGATCTGGGCGCGACGGTTACCGTCGATCGTCAGTTCGTCATGGAGGCGCCGGCCTTGCGAGGTGCTCCGATTTTCCTTGACGAGGCTTCGGTCACCGGCACGGAGAACGCCATCATGGCGGCAGTTCTCGCGCCCGGTCAGACCATGATCACCAATGCTGCGTGCGAACCTCACGTCCAGGACCTTTGCCACTTCCTCGTTGCTCTCGGCGCCCGGATCGTGGGCATCGGCTCGAACGTGCTCCAGATCGAGGGAGTCGACTCGCTGAGCGGCGGCACGCACCGAATCTGTTCCGATCACATCGAGGCTGCGAGCTTCATGGGTCTCGGCGCCGTGACAGACGGTGAGCTCATCATCGAAGACATCATGCCCGAGCACATGATTGCGGTCTGGCCAGGCTTCAGGCGCCTTGGCATGCAATGGGAGGTAGAGGGCACGACCATTCGGGTGCCGGGTCGACAGGACCTCACGGTTCTCGACGACATCGGTTCGCAAATCCCAAAGGTAGAAGATGGGCCCTGGCCCTCATTCCCGGCCGATCTGACCTCGATCGCGCTCGCCGTCGCCACTCAAGCCCGCGGAACGATTCTCGTGTTCGAGAAGATGTTCGAGAATCGGCTCTTCTTCGTCGACAAGCTGGTGGGCATGGGCGCACGCATCATCCTCTGCGATCCGCATCGAGCAGTCGTGAACGGTCCTGCACAGCTGTACGGCGAACGTATGGAGAGCCCAGACATTCGGGCCGGCATGGCCATGCTCATAGCGAGTCTTGCGGCAGAGGGCCGATCAACCATCGGCAATATCGGTCAGATCGACCGCGGTTACGAGCGGATCGACGAGCGCCTGCGCGCGGTTGGCGCTCACATCGAACGCGTCGACGAGTAACCCCTTGTGGGCAAGTTGCCGAGTATTTTGGTCGGTCCCTTGCTGCCTAGACTGACACATGGACATCGTTGAGTTGATCCCGTCACTGCGTCCGATCGTCGCGGCGATTGACGAACTCGAGGAGCGGCATGGGCGCACGTTTCTCGTCGGCGGGGCCGTGCGCGACACGATCATCGGCGCAGAGGCCATCGACCTCGATCTGGCAATTGAGGGTGCTGGGATCGACTTCGCGAGAGACCTCGCCGCAACGCTTGGCGGCTTAGCAACCCCGTATGGAGACTTCGGAACCGCGACGGTCGCCTTCGCGCAAGGCTCGTTTGATGTCGCGAGCACGCGGTCGGAGCTCTACGCCTCGCAGGGTGCCCTTCCCACGGTTGAGCCCGCAGGAATCGACGAAGACCTCCTGCGTCGAGACTTCACGATGAATGCAATGGCAGTCGCTCTTGATTCCGCCGAGCGGGGATTGCTAATCGATCCCCTCGACGGAGAGGCGGACATCGCGTCGGGAACCGTGCGTGTCATCCATGACGCTTCTTTCGCCGATGATCCGACGCGGATAGTGCGTGCGGCGCGCTACGAGGCGCGCTTCAGGTTCGGCCTCGACTCTCACTCCGAAGCCCTGGCGCGCTCAAGCGTGAAGGCTGGACACGTGAGCAAGCTGTCTGCCACGCGCATTGGGAGCGAACTCAGCATTCTGTCGCGAGAAGAGACTGGCATCGAAGGGTTCGCTCGCCTCGATGAACTCGGCGCCGCTCGGGCCTTGCACCCCTCTCTTGACTTTGCTCCTGTCGCAATCGCCGACATGAAGTCGGCGGAGGCGTTGAACGAGCGGCTGGGCGCCGGCGCACAAGCGTGGCGGCTTCGGCTCGCGGTCGCTACTCGAGCGTTCGAGCCGACGGAGCGTATTCGCTGGCTTGACAGCCTTCAACTCGCGCGGCCCGATGTCGACGTGATCGACAGAGCCGCAGGTAGCGCGCCTGAGCTCAATGCACGCAGCGTTGAAGCGGTCTCGTTGTTTGATCTCCACCAAGCGCTCACGGGCGAACCGCTCGAGGCTGTCGTCATCGCGCTCGCGGCGGCAGATACAACCACCTCTGGCAGGGAAAAGCTGGGTTCGTTTCTCACAACCCTGCGTCACGTCAACCTCACCGTCACGGGCGATGACCTCGCAAAGTTGGGCCTGGCCGAATCACCTGCGGTCGGGCGTGTTCTCAACCGACTGCAACAGAAGAAGCTTGATGGCGAATTCGCGACGGTCGCTGAAGAGCTCGAAGCCGCGCGTGAACTGATCCGATCTGGAGAGTTCAACTGACACAGCCGCTCACCATCACGGCCGGGGTGCCGGCGCCCTTTCGTGTTGAGTTCTCCACGAGAATCGGAGGCGTAAGCAACGGGCGCTACTCGTCACTCAACCTTGGCCTCTCGACCGACGACACGGAATCGGCGGTACTCGAGAACCGCATGCGCCTGCTGCACTCGATCGGGGGCGACCCGACGCGTGCCTCGATGTGCCGACAGGTACACGGCACCGCAATCACGCGAGCAGACGCTGCCGGGATCCACGAACCGCGGGGCCATCCAGAGAGCGACGGCCTGTGGACTGATCGTGTCGGTGAAGCCGTAGTGGTGTTGAGCGCCGACTGCCTGCCTATCGCTCTTTGCCGCCTCGGCGAACGCCCTGCGGTAGCCGCTGTACACGCGGGTTGGCGAGGCATCGTCGGCGGTGTCATCGAGGCTGCTGTCGATACGCTCGGATCAGACGATATCGTTGCGGTCATCGGACCTGGCATCGGACGCTGCTGCTACGAGACAGGTGCAGATATCGCCCTGCAGTTCTCAGAACGATTCGGTCATGATGTTGTTACCAATGGAAATAGGCTCGATCTGGCGCTCTGTGCTCGGCGGGCGCTTGAGCACGCTGCTGTCCAGATCGTTGACACCATCGAGCGCTGCACATCGTGTGAGGATCGGCTGTTCTTCTCACATCGGCGTGACAATGGCGTTACCGGGCGACAGGGTCTCGTCGCTTTGATCGAAGACGTGAGCGCTGCGTGAGCGAAACACCTCTCGCCAGGCGATTCTCCGCCGTCGTGTCCGAAATCGGCGCCGCCACTCGGGTTATCGTTGCAACGAAGTACGCTGCCGACGATGATCTCGCGGCTCTCATCGAGGCTGGCGCGACGAGAGTGGGGGAGAATCGCCTGCAGGATCTCGAACGCAAGCAGGATCTATATGGAAGCGCATTCGAGTGGCATTTCATTGGCCAGCTGCAATCGCGCAAGGCCCCCTCGGTTTCTGAGCGAGTCGAGTTAGTTCATTCGCTGTCCTCGCTCTCGGCTGCGCGCAAACTGACGGTGCCGGCGTTGATCCAGGTCAATCTCGCCGGTGAAGAATCGAAAGCCGGAGTCGCACCGGACGATCTTCCGCGCTTTCTCGAGGAAGCCAGAGACGTCGGAGCGGATGTTGTCGGGCTCTCAACGATGCCACCTCTCGCCACACTGCCGGAGACGTCTCGTCCCTACTTTCGACAACTCGCGGATCTCGCGAGAAAACTGGGCCTTTCGGAGCTCTCGATGGGCACGAGTCAGGACTACCAGATCGCTGCTGAGGAGGGCGCCACCTTCGTCCGGGTCGGCTCCGTTCTGTTCGGCGGGTAAAATCGCCGCGTGGGACTCGGAGAAGCGTGGAGTCGAGCACTCGTCTACTTCGGCATTGCGGAGGAGGAGGAGTATTGGGACGAGGAATCGTTCTCAGCCGAGCAAGAACTCGAGCGAAGCTATGCCGAGCGGCCCAACGTTCGCCGGCTGCCTCGCCCGCGTGATCATCTCGAAGCTGAAGCCATCGAGCCTGATCAAGCCCGAACAGCCCCGCCTCGCGGCCAGCGAGATCGCGGTTCCCGCAGTGCGCGTCGCGTCTCACCGAATCTCGTGCCGGTGCCGGAAGCGGCCGCGCGTGTACACCTGGTCGTCCCCAAGAACTTCAACGATGCGCAGGCAATTGCCGACAGATTCAAGCGCCAGACTCCGGTTATCGTGAACCTTCAGACCGTGGAACCGGAGCTTTCCAAGCGCCTGATCGACTTCGCGAGCGGCCTCACGTACGCACTTGAGGGAACAATGCAACGGGTCGCGGATGATGTGTTCCTGCTGACTCCACCAGATGTCGAGGTGTCGGCCGAAGAGCGAGCCCGGGTCAGCGACAAGACCTTCTTCAACCAGACGTAGGTTTGTCGTCCGGTCCCGCTGGCCGCGCGGCGAGATAGGTTTACCGCATGCCCATCGCCGGTGCAGTGAGCACGATCCAGGAGTTCGTCGAAGCGGTATTCCTTATCTACCTCCTCCTGATCCTCGTCCATATCCTGCTGTCGTGGTTTCAACTTCCGTACAACGAGTGGCTCAATCGGTTTCGCGGGTTCCTCTACGATGTCGTAGAGCCCTATCTCAGAATTTTTCGTCGAATTCTTCCGATCGCCCGTATTGGCGGCATGGGCCTCGATCTTTCGCCCATCGTCGGGATATTCGTCCTGGTGATCCTTCGAAGCGTCGTGAGTCGGATCATCGGGAGCTTTGCCTAGCCACAGATATGATCCGCGCCGAGGCCTGTGGTGCGATCGCCGTCTAGCCGGCTCGAGCTGCGAGTATCGCCGGGCGCCAAGCGCTCGGTAATTACGGGTCGCTACGGAGAGGGTTGGAAAGTGCGCGTCAATGCTGTCGCCGAAAAAGGGAAGGCGAACGAGGAGTTGGTCCGACTTCTGGGGAAGACCCTCGATGTCGCCCGAGCAGACGTGACGATCGTTCGAGGTCACGGCAGCCGGGACAAGCTCGTAGAAGTCGTCGGCCTTCAGCCCGAAGAGATAGAGCAGCGGCTCGCGCGTGCCGCCGACAGTTCGTCATGAACGACGTTGACGCCCCGGAAACTGCCGACGTCCGCGTCGGCTCTGCCACAGACGGCCGCGCACCCGTCTCGGTCGTTCACCGATCTCTGATCGCAAGGCCCACGCACTGGCTAGGACTCGGCTTGATCGCCGGCTCGGCGATCCTCGCAGATCAGTTAACGAAGACGCTGATCTCCAATCGGCTTGACCTCGGCGAGTCAGTACACATCTTCGGACCGTTCTATCTACACCACGTCAAGAACTCGGGAATCGCGTTCGGGTTCTTTCAGGGCGCAGCGTCAATTGTCACGATCCTCACGGCGGTAGCCGTCGTCTGGATGTTCATCTACTTCGCTCGCTCAGGGGCCAAACACCCGGTACTGCCCGTAGCGCTCGGCTTCCTGATCGGGGGCAGCATCGCGAACCTCGTCGATCGACTCCGCAGTGGCAAGGTGACCGATTTCATCGACCCTCAGCACTGGCCGGCCTTCAACCTGGCCGACGCCTTTATCACTGTCGGGGTGATCATCTTGCTCGCGAGCCTCGCCGCTGCGGAACGTCGGCCGCGCCTCGCCTCCCGGCGCCCCGGCGAGTGAACGTCGCCGTGGGCAGCGGCCCGGAGCCCGAGCAGGCCCGTCATAGAGTCGTCGTGTCCCAGGAGGACGACGGGGTCAGGCTCGACCGGCTGTTGGCCGCGCAGCCGGCGGTGGGTTCGCGGGGCTCGGCTGAGCGGATCGTTGCTGACGGTCTCGTATCGGTCGATGGCACAGCTCGAGCGAAGAGCTATCGCGTCCAAGAAGGCGAGCTCGTCGTTTTCGCCGTTCGAGAGCGTGTGGCGCCCAAGCTAGAGCCCGAGGCTGTCGATCTGACGATCGCGTTCGAAGACGAGCACCTTCTGGTCGTCGATAAGCCGCCGGGCGTCGTTGTCCATCCCAGCGCCGGGCATGCCCACGGAACGCTTGTACACGGCTTACTTCACCACGGCATTCAGGGTGGACATGGCGCGTTTCGTCCTGGCATCGTGCATCGTCTCGACCGGGACACCGCCGGGCTTCTCGTGGTCGCTCGTTCCGACGAGGCTCATCGGCGACTCGCTCGACTCATCAGGGATCGGACGCTTGTACGCGAGTACACGGCCCTTGTGCGAGGACGACCTGCCTCCTGGAAGGGCCGGATAGAGGCTCCGATCGGACGTGACCGTCGAGACCCGACGAAACACTCACTCGACACGGATCGCCCGCGTGCGGCCTTCACCAACTTCGCTGTCACCGAACTCCTTTCGGCCCATGCCCTGCTCGAAGTTCGGCTCGAGACGGGTCGAACCCACCAGATCAGAGTTCATCTCGGCACGATCGGTCTGCCGATCTCAGGAGATGCCGTCTACGGCTCGAAGGACGACCTTGGCCTGACGCGGCAGTTCCTCCATGCGTCTCGGCTCGCGTTCGTTCATCCGTTCACAGAGGCTCAGGTGGAAGTGGTCTCTGAGCTTCCCGATGACCTCGCAAACGCGCTCGCTGCCGCCAGAGCGCCAGGGAGCTGAATCCCACGCACTATCGGCTGGCGCGACCTTCGCTACAGTTGGGACGACACAAACCCACTACCCGGTGGATTCACGCTCGCGTGGCGGTGCCGATCACCTGATTGGTTCCACGCGACGCCATCGGCCACGACACAGCAAACCGAGGAGGAATCACATGGCCGTCGTTTCCATGCGAGAGCTGCTGGAGGGCGGAGTTCATTTCGGCCACCAGACACGCCGGTGGAATCCCAAGATGCGCCGCTACATCTTTGGCGAGCGCGGCGGGATCTACATCATCGATCTCCAGAAGACGCTTGCGTTGCTCGAGGATGCCGCAAAGTATTCCCGCAACGTCGCCGAACGCGGCGGAAACGTCCTGTTCGTTGGCACAAAGAAGCAGGCGCAAGACGTCGTCGAACAGGAAGCCCGTCGTGTCGGCATGCCCTACGTCAATCAGCGGTGGCTGGGGGGCCTGCTCACCAACTGGCGCACGATCTCCGAGCGCATCGAGCGACTTCATGAATTGCGGCGACTCCGCGATGAGGGGCAGCTCGAGCTCTTGCCGTCCAAGGAACGCATGTCGATGCTGTCTGAGCTTGAGAAGCTCGACATCAACCTGGGCGGAGTCGCCAACATGCGCTCCGTCCCAGACGCGATCTTCGTACTCGATCTCAACAAGGAAGAGATTGCGGTTCGCGAGGCGCGTCGACTGAATCTCCCGGTGATCGGCCTGGTCGACACCAACTGCGATCCTGACGACGCCGATCTCGTTATCCCCGGTAACGACGATGCGATTCGTTCATGCTCACTCATCGTGCGAGTGATCGCTCAGGCGATTGCCGACGGACAGGCGAAGGTTTCAGTAGCCGAGGCCCGAGCGAAAGTTGCGGCGGCTGAAGAAGCTGCCGCGGCAGCACGCGCTGCGGCAGCAGCGGAGGCACAAGCCGCCGAAGCCGCGGAAAAGGAGACCGCGCCGACGGGGGACACGACCGAGACTGCCGATGCGCCCTCTCCAGCCGCAGCTGCGGCGGCTGCTGACGCAAGCACGGCTACCGAGAGTCCCGCGGCCGAGACCGAGCCGGCCAAGGATATCCCGCCTGCTTCGGATCCTGAACCAGCCGAGGGCGACCCGCCGGCTTCAGATCCTGAACCAACGGCGCCCGAAGCTAAGACCGATTCTCCTGACGCCGAGAATCCGAGCACCGACGCTGCGCCCGCATCCGAGAAGCCGGAGGGCGACGCTTCGTGACCGTTTCAGCGAGCGAGGTAAAGCAACTGCGCGACCTCACAAGCGCCGGAATGATGGACTGCAAACGCGCGCTGGTCGAGGCTGATGGTGATCTTGAACGAGCCCAGCAGCTCCTTCGGGAGAAAGGCGTTGCCGCAGCTGGAAAGCGAGCTGACCGGGACACCAGCGAAGGGCGAGTCTCCGGTCGAGTCGTGTCCGAGGTGGGGACGATCGTTGCCGTGGGCTGCGAAACGGAGCCTGTCTCGACAAATGACGAGTTCCGCACGTTCGTTGAGGAGCTCGCAATCTCAGTCGAACGTGACGGAGTAGGCGCTGTCGAAGCCGCTGACGAAGAGCGCGTCAAGCTCGCCGCTCGTCTCGGTGAGAACATTCAGATTGTGGGAGCCGAGATCTACCAGGCTGAAGAGGGCGAATCAGTCGCGATCTACGTGCATCCTCCAGCCCATAAGATCGGCGTCATGGTCAAGTTCAAAGGCGGTGGAGAGGATCTCGCCCGCCAGGTAGCGATGCACATCTCGTTCGCGAACCCGACGTATCTCACGCGGAACGAGGTTCCGGAAGACGAGGTCAATGCGGAACGCGCTGTTCTCGAGAATCTGCCCGAGGTGAACTCAAAACCGGTCGACATCCAATCGAAGATCATCGAGGGCATGCTTGCGAAGCGCTTCTTCGCTGGAAGCGTCCTCGCTGACCAACCCTGGATCCACGACGACTCGCTAACGGTCGCGAAAGCTCTGGGAGAAGCCTCCGTCGTAGTGTACGTGCGGTACGCGCTGGGGTGAGTGCGCAGCCTGAAACGGAACGAGCCGAGCCTCCAGTGAGCGAAGGAGATCCCTTGTTTCGCCGCGTGGTGATCAAACTCTCTGGCGAGTCACTGCTGGGTGAACGAAGCTACGGAATCGACGCCGCGACTGTCGAGGGTATCGCGCGAGAAGTCCAGAAGGTCGTCGACGGGGGCGTGCAGGTCGGCCTCGTGCTGGGGGCGGGGAACATCTACCGGGGTCTCGAGGGTGCCGCTAGCGGCATGGATCGTGCGACGGCCGACTACGCCGGCATGCTCGCAACGGTGCTCAACTGCCTCGCGATTCAGGATGCACTCGAGGATCTCGGCGCCGAGACACGCGTGCTCTCGGCGCTCGACGTGCGGGAGGTGGCGGAGCCGTACATCCGTAGGCGGGCGATCCGTCATCTCGAGAAGGGTCGTGTTGTGATCTTTGCAGCAGGGACAGGCAACCCGTTCTTCACGACTGACACCGCCGCAGCATTGAGAGCACTCGAAATCGGCGCTGACGCGATCTTGATGGGAAAGTACGGTGTCGACGGCGTATATGACAGCGATCCCCACTCGGATCCGAACGCGAAGTTTCTGCCGGCGCTGGAGCACCGCGATGCCATCGAGCAAGGCCTGCGGGTGATGGATACGACGGCTCTCTCGTTGTGCATGGACAACAACCTGCCTATCCACGTTTTTGGTCTGGACAACGAGGAGAACATCTCCCGAGTGCTCGCGGGCGAGCGAGTAGGCACGATCATCTCTACACCACGGAGGGCTCAGTGATCGACGAACTCATTGCAGATGCGGAGCGGCGGATGACCAAATCTGTCGAATCAACTCGTCACGAGTTCAATACTGTCCGAACGGGTCGTGCGTCAGCCGCGCTGCTGGATCGCGTCAATGTCGATTACTACGGTCAGGCGACGCCTGTGAAGCAGCTCGCGACTCTCAACGTGCCTGAACCACGGATGCTTACGGTCCAGCCGTTCGACCCAAGCTCGCTCGAGGCAATTGAGAAGGCGATACTAGAATCAGACCTCGGTTTGATGCCAGCCAACGACGGAAAATTGATCCGTTTGCCGATCCCTTCACTCACGGAAGAGCGCCGCAAGGAGCTCGTACGAGTAGTGCGCCAGCTCGCGGAAGATGGAAGGGTCTCAATTCGCAACGTTCGACGCGACGTCATCAGTGATTTGAAGGAGCTGGCACGCGACGGCGATATCGGCGACGACGATGAGAGGCGCGCCGAGGAACGGGTTCAAAAGCTCACTGATGGTTTCGTCGCAACGGTCGACGGTCTGCTCAAGAAGAAGGAAGAGGAGATCCTCGAGGTGTGAGCCTCGCTGCGTCTACGGCAGCCGCCGACAGTTCAGGGTGTCGAGCGCCGGCTGGTGCGTCGGCGATGCTCTCGATGGCCGCGCGTCTTGCCGCATCCGCCCGATAGTTCAGTCGTGAATCTCATAAACCGCATCCGTCAGTTTCGGGCCATCCGTCCCGTCTATGAGGAAGAACTGAATGATCGCGTGCGATCTATAGCGGTGATCATGGACGGCAACGGGCGATGGGCGAAACGGCGTCGGCTTCCAGTTGCTGCCGGACACCGTGCAGGCACCCGCGCGCTTCGCCGTACCGTTGAAGCCTCGATCGATCTGGGCGTCGAGTCGGTCTGTATGTACGCCTTCTCGACCGAGAACTGGTCGCGCCCTCCTGAAGAGATCGAGGCGTTGATGGAGATTTTCGTCGAGTCGATCGACAAGGAGATGCCAGAGCTCGTGCGACAGGGCGTGCGGACGCGTTTCGTCGGACGCCGTGATCGTGCTCCGACTCGGCTGGCAGCCAAGATCACTGAGCTCGAAAAGGCCACCTCAGGGCTCGATCGGTTGGATCTGTGGATCGCCTATGACTACGGCGGCCGCGCAGACATCGTTCAGGCCGCCCGTCGCCTTGTCGAAGAGTGCATCGATCCGCTCGACATCGATGAGAACGCGATCGCTGCACGCCTCTACGCATCCGAGATGCCCGATCCCGACCTGTTGATCAGGACATCGGGCGAAGAACGTCTTTCCAACTTTCTCCTCTGGCAGCTTGCATACACCGAGCTTGTGTTCCTCGATGTGCTTTGGCCCGACTTCGGGCGTCGCGAACTGTCACGAGCTCTCGATGAGTATGCGCGTCGCCGCCGACGGTTCGGCGGACGTTGAGAACCGTCATTTCGCGGCTAGCGGTTGCGCTAGCCGGCCTTCCGATCGTTCTGGGGCTGGCCTGGATTGGCGCATGGCCTCTCGTAGCCTTGACGTCGGTGGTCGCATTGTTTGCCCTGCACGAGCTATACCGAGCGACGAGGGCATTCCGCCCGCTCGTTCTTGCGGGCTACGCTGGCGCTGTCGTCGCGTTCGTAGGGCTGCAGCTCGGAGGCACCGAGTGGCTTGCTCTTGGGCTCTTGGTCACGCTGATCGTCGCATTCGTGTTCGCGGTATTCGCCGAGACCAGTGCCTCGACTACGGCCGCTCTTGCTATCACGACATTCGGCGTGCTGTGGATCGTCGGCGGACTCGCTCATCTCGTGCTTATCCGTGAGACGGCGGTTGATGCGATGGGAGATGATCGTGGCCGGCTCGCCATCTTCACGGTTCTGATCGCGGTTTTCGCAACAGACACGGCCGCCTACGTAGTTGGGAGGCTCGTTGGTCGGAGGAAGCTGATTCCCCGCCTCTCACCGGGCAAGACCTGGGAGGGGTTCCTCGGCGGGGCTGTCGCCGGAGTTTTCGCGACCTGGGTAGCCAACTACAAGGAGGGCTATCTGGAAAACTGGGAGGCCGTTGTCCTCGGCCTTGCGATTGTCGCTGCCGCCACAATCGGTGATCTGTTCGAATCGATGATCAAACGTGAT
>JAUXJK010000271.1 GCA_030624785.1 Actinomycetes bacterium | reverse complement strand
CTTGACGAAGATTCCACGCTCACCGATCTCTGCGAACGGCCGACGCCGATCGAGGTCGCCTGCCGTCGAGATGGGAACCAGAGCAACACCGACTCCGGGGTGCGCGCTGCGAAGCGCATTGGCCGCACGCTCCGCCTGCGCCATGGCCAGCCGGCTGCCTCGAGTACCAAGTCGGACAAGCACGTCAAGCGCTCCGGCAGGAAACTGTCGAGATGCGCGCTGGGCGAGCGGCCACCATCGATGCAGTCGCTAGCTAACCGGTTCGGGCGCGCGTGATGCAGACTCGGCGTTCGCGTCAGCCTCGCCTGCCGGCACAACCTTCGGAACGTCTGGGTTCTGCCCGGGCTCAGGATCAGCCGCTGCCATGTCTTCAACTTCTCGCTCTAGACGACGCATCTTGAACGCGTAGATGACAAGCCAAGCGAGAACGACGGCCAGAAATACGAGGAACGCGGCAGTGACATACGCCTCATCGGTCGTCATGAGTAGGCCTTTCTCCGTTGTTTCAGCTTGAGATCGAGGCGCTTACCGGACAGCTCGACGTGGTACAGGGCCGTTGCGAGCGCAATCGTCCCGACCGTCGATAGACAGAACACAAAGAACATCGAGGCCGCCATCTGCGGACCGTCGCGGGTAAAGACTACGGGATGGATGAAGTTCTCCGACAGGCGAATTGCCAGGAAGCTAATCGGAATAAGGACAACGCCAAACAGCGCATAGACCGCCGACATGCGTGCCTGCCTCGGGCCGGCATCAACCGAGTTGCGCAGCATGAAGTAGGCGCAGTAGAAGAGAAACAGAATCAGGAACAGCACCAACTGCCGCTCGCCCCACGACCACCAAACGCCCCAGGAGATCCTCGCCCAGATCGCGCCCGTGACGAGTACGAGTATCCCGAAGATCACACCCATGTGAACGGCTGTGTAGCTCTCGAGGTCGTACTTGCTGTCGTTCGTCCACAGTAGCCGCAAGGCCTTCCATGCTCCCCAGGCGAAGCACGCGTATGCGGTCAACGCGAGCGGCACGTGGACATAGAAGATGCGCTGGCTGAAGCCTTGATCCGCGTCCGTGGGAACCCAGTAGAACGCGAGAGCGAATGCCGCGATCAGAAACGTGAACGCGACAAGAGCGAACGCAGGTCCCAGGTTATTCCGTAACGACATACTCAAAGGTCGACCATGAAATGATCGCAAAAACAGCGTCGTAGAGTGCAAGGAACGCGAGAAACTGAGCCGGCTCGTCGGTCACACTTGCTCCGATGCCGCCAACGATGATTGGGATTGCGAGCGGCAGCAGAAGAAGCGGTAGCAACAGTTCGCGTGTGCGGCTTGCAGCGGATACGGCCGAAAGCACCGTTCCGACGGCGGCAATCCCGATATTGGCGAGCAGGACGGCCGCGATCGTGGCCCCATCGACCGGCTCGAAGAACAGGGCGAACGCCGGAAGTGCGATCAGCTCGGCCAGCAACAGAAACGCCACGACGGCGAGCGTCTTCGCCAACCAGATCGCGCTGCGATCACATGGCGCAAGAACGAGGGCGTCGATCAGACGCTGTTCGCGTTCGGCTACGAAGGCGCGAGTAAGCCCAAGAATCGCGGTGAACAGGAGTGCGACCCATAGAAGGCCGAATGAGACCACTCGTTCCGTCTCCTCGTCGAGATCGACGGGCACGGCAAAGTGAAAGACGACGAGAGCCCCGACGACGAACAGCAGCATCGCCGGCACCGTGTCGCGGGAGCGCAGTTCGAGCCGGGCATCCTTGCGTGCGAGCACCGCAACATCGCAGACGTATTGTCGCGCAGCTATGGCCCGTGTCATAGCGCTAGCTTGAGGGTCGCGAGCGACTCGATCCGCTCCGGCATGTGCGAGGACACGACGACGGTTCGCGTCTGTGCGAGCTCGCCGAGTTGTTCATCAAGCAAAGATGATCCCGCTGCGTCAAGGGCGGCGTAGGGCTCATCGAGAATAAGTAGCTGCGGGTCGTGCAGCAGCGCGCGACAAAGGCCGAGCCGCTGTTGCATGCCACGCGAGAACGTCGAAACGTGCTCGTCACGTACGTCCCGGAGCGAGTAGCGCTCCAGAAGCATCCCGGCTCGCTCGCGCCGACCAGCCACGCGGTAGAGGCTCCCGAACAGATCGAGGTTCTCGAGCGCCGTAAGCTCGTTGTAGACGAGCGGTTCATGTCCGACGTACCCGATCTCGCCTCGGCCAGCAGACACCTTGAGGAGACCGTCAGTCGGCGCAAGCAGCCCAGCAAGAATCGACAACAAGGTCGACTTGCCCGATCCGTTGCCCCCGGTGACGAGCAGGAACGCGTCGCGAGGAATGTCAAGGTCGAGACCGCGAATGACGTCGCGATCACCGAAGCGTCGGCCGAGTGCCGTTGCCTGGATCACAGAAGTGCGTCGACGAGTACGAAGCCGAAGAAGCCGAGAGCAATGGCGCCGTTCATCGTGAAGAACGCAGCGTCCAGGCGCCGCCAATCAGACGGTGATACCAACGCGTGTTCACGGATGAGCAGCGCGGCGACCGAGAAGACACCGAGCCAATAGACGAAGCCGACGTCGAGTAAGAGGCCCGCAGCGCTAAGCAGTATCGGTGTCGCCACGTGAAGAACTCGCGCAACGGCGAAGGCGCCGCGCGGACCAAATCGAGCCGGGATCGAGTGAAGACCCTGCGCTCGATCAACGTCTAGGTCGAATAAACCGTAAAGAACGTCGAACCCTGCGACCCAACTCGCCACTGCCGCACCCAGGAGCCAAGCCTCGAGAGGAAGCTCATTGGTGACCGACACCCAGGCGGCGACCGGCGCCATGCCAATCGTGAGTCCCAACCACAGGTGGCAGAGCCATGTGGCGCGCTTGAGATACGGATAGGCGACGAACGCCACGACGGGAATCGGCCACAGCCATCGCACCACCGGGGCAAGCTGAGAGACCGCAACGAGGAAGAGGGCAAGGGAGGCGAGACAGAAGACTCCGACCTGAGCCTTGCTGAGCAGACCCCTCGGCAACTCGCGGTCGCGCGTACGTGGATTGCGCGCGTCGATGTCAGCGTCGATGAGCCTGTTGAGCGCCATGGCAAGAGTCCTGGCGGCGATCATTGCGACCGTCAGCCAGGCGAGCAGACTGGCGCGAGGCACGCCGTCGACCGCCAGAAACGCGCCCACGTACGCGAAGGGCAACGCGAATACCGAGTGCTCGAGCTTGACCAGCGTCGCAAACCGACGCGGATAGCGAGCGATCGCGGCCGTCACGGTGCTTGCTTCGTCTTCTCGCGCAGCGAGATCTCGCCGATCTCCATGTTCTTGTCGATCGCCTTCGCCATGTCGTACACCGTCAGCGCTGCCACCGAAACGGCCGTGAGAGCCTCCATCTCAACACCTGTTTGAGCGGACGTCTCGACGATGGCGACGATTCCGACCGAGCTGCCTTCAATCTCCAGCTGGACATCGATCCTGGTCAACGGGAGAGGATGGCACAGGGGGATCAGGTCGGCCGTGCGTTTCGCCGCCATAATGCCGGCAACCTGAGCCGTGACGAGAGCGTCACCCTTTGGCAGATCGCGCAACGCAGCCGTCGTCGCCGGATCCATCGACACGCGACCGGCGGCCACCGCCCGGCGGCGAGACAACGGCTTCGCGCCGACGTCCACCATGTGAACGCCGCCCGATTCGTCGACATGGCTGAGGTTCGAAGAGTCCGCCACTACCTGTGGATTGTACGCCCGCTGGGTGCGACCGCTTCGGCGAGATCGTCG